>JANMPW010000639.1:0-4293 GCA_031370065.1 Acidobacteriota bacterium | reverse complement strand
CCTGCGCGCGTCCGCGGGCGCGACGTCAACGAAGCGGACGTCGCGTCCCGTGATTTTTGCGATGGTCCGGGCCCCGTCGGCCAGGGACTGCGCTTCGGGGCCGGTCAGCTCGTAGGCGCGGCCCTCGTGGCCGTCTTCCGTCAGGACGCGCGCAGCGATGGCGGCGATGTCGCGAACGTCGATGTCGGGGTGGCGGCCGGTGCCCGCCGGCGCGTGGATCGTTCCGGAGCGCTTTACCGATTCGGCGAAGCCGAGGTAGTTCTGCATGAAATAGCTCGGACGCAGGAACGTGTGGGCGAGGCGGGAAGCTTCGATGTGCCGCTCCGACTCTCGGTGGATCCGGCCGAGCGTGATCGGCGCCAGCGCCCCGGCTCCGACGGCGGAGAGCTTGACCACGTGGGACACTCCGGCCCGTTTCGCTCCATCGACGATCCCCGCCTCGATCGAGGCCAAGTCCGGGCCCGGCGAGGTCAGGAGGAAGAGCTTCGTCGCGCCGCGAAGGGCCGCGCCGATCGCCGTCGGGTCCGCAAAATCCCCGACGAGGGCTTCGCCGCCCTTCGCCCGCACGCCCTCCGCCTTTCCCGCGCTGCGGACGAGGGCGCGGAACTTCACGCGCGCGGTTTCGAGCTCCAGGAGGAGCCGGGACCCGATCTGGCCCGTGGCCCCGGTCACGAGGATCATGAGGGGCCGCAGTCTACCCGGGAATCGTCAGGCGGAATCTCCCTCTTCGTCCTCGAGGGCGTCCTCGTCGGTCTCGAAGACAGTGAGCTCTTCCTTCGGGACCACCATCTCCGAGGGCTTCTTCGGAATGAGTTGGCTGTAGACCTCGGTGCCGTGGCCGATCGCGGCGGCGGCGATCTCGGTCAGGTCGGCGAGCCCGAGAAAAGCGATCGTGACGGTCGTTCCGTCCTCGTCCTCGTAGGTGTCGCTGGCCTCCTGTCCGATCGCGAGCGCCTGCTCGTGGGCGCCCTGCGCGTCGTCGGACTCGACGAGGCAATACAACATGTCGCCGAGCCGCTCGTCGTCGAGTATCCCGTTCACGTGGGCGCCACGGACGAGGACCGCCATGAACCACATGCGCGTAGCTTATACGCGCGGGGCTAAGCTTCCAGTCCATGCCGGAGCTGCCGGACATCCTCGCTTACCTCGCGGCGCTCGAACCGCGGGTCGTGGGAAAGCGCCTCGAAGCGGTGCGCCTGGGCAGCCCGTTTCTGCTGCGCTCGATCACGCCGCCCCTCAAGGAGGCGGAGGGCCGCGCGGTCGTCGGGCTCGCGCGGATCGGCAAGCGCATCGTGCTCGAGCTCGAGGGCGACCTCTTCCTGGTCCTGCACCTCATGGTCGCCGGCCGACTGCACTGGAAGAAGAGGAGCGCCAGGGTGGGCGGTCGCGGGGCGGTCGCGGCGTTCGACTTTGCGGACGGATCGCTGATGCTGTCCGAGGCCAGCACGAAGAAGCGGGCCTCGCTCCATCTCGTCGCGGGCCGCGCGGGGCTCTCCGACTTCGACCGCGGCGGCATCGAGGTCCTCGACGCGGTGCTGCCCCGGTTCCGCGAGGCGCTGACACGCGAGAACCACACGTTGAAGCGCGCCTTGACCGACCCCCGGCTTTTCTCGGGCATCGGGAATGCGTACTCCGACGAGATCCTGCATCGCGCGAAGCTGTCTCCGGGCCGGCTCACGCAGCGGCTGTCGGGTGGCGAGATTAACCGGCTTCACGAAGCGACCCGCGCCGTGCTTTCGGAGTGGAGCGCTCGGCTCGGGGCCGAGGCGGCGGCGGCTTTTCCGGAAAAGGTGACCGCGTTCCGGGAGGGCATGGCCGTCCACGGCCGGTACGGCAAACCGTGCCCGGTCTGCGGCACCCCGGTCCAGCGGATCGTGTACGCGGAAAACGAGGCGAACTACTGTCCGATCTGCCAGACCGGGGGAAAGCTGCTCGCCGACCGCGCGCTTTCGCAGCTGCTGCGCGGGGACTGGCCGAAAACCCTCGAGCAGCTCAAGGAGCGCAAACGCGACACGGCGCCTAGCCCCGGGGTGTCTCGCTGCGAAGGATCATAGCGAGGACGCTCGCGTCGATGTTGCCGCCCGAGACCACGCAGACGACCTTGCCGTGGCCCGCGCGGCCCGAGAGCGCGGCGGCGACCGGCGTGGCACCCGCGCCCTCGGCGACCACCCGCGCCCGCGCGATGAGCAGCCGCAGCGCCGAGGCGATCTCCTCGAGCGACGACACGAGCGAGCCCGCGATGAGCCCCTTCGCGAGCGGCCACATCTCGGGCAAGAGGCTCCTCGCGCCGATCCCGTCCACGAAGCTCGGCGTGTAGTCCACGGCGACCGGACGCCCGGCCGCGAGCGATGCCGCAAGAGGCGCCGCGGTCTCGGCCTCGCAGCCGAAGACCATCGTCGCGGGCCGCAGCGCGCGCACCGCGGAGGCGATGCCGCAGGAGAGACCGCCGCCGCCCCACGGGACGAGCACGGCGTCGGCATCAGGCAGGTCTTCGAGGATCTCGAGTCCGACCGTGCCGTTTCCCGCGATCACGGCGCGATCGGCCACCGGGTGGATGAAGAGGCCCTCGATGTCCGGGTAGTGATGCTCGACGAGCACCTGCCACCAGCGCTCGACGGGGACTTTGACGATTCGCCCGCCGAGGTGCTCGATCGCGGCGAGCTTCGTCTGAGGCGCATGGTCCGGTACCACGACGGTGCACGGGATGCCGAGCCTCCGCGCGTTCCAGGCGACGCCCTGCGCCATGTTGCCCGCCGACGCCGTGTAGACCCCGCGGGCCAGACTCTCCCGCGGCGCGAGCGCCATGGCGTTGCCGGCGCCGCGGAGCTTGAACGAGCCGATGGGCTGGAGGCACTCGAGCTTGAGGTGGATCTCGCAGGGAGCGTCGGTGAAGAGCCGGAGCAGGGGCGTGCGGATGGCCGAGTCGGCAATGCGCGGACGGGCCGCGCGGATTTCCTCGAGCCCGATCGGAGCGATCGGCTCAATCGGCTTCGTGGCGCCCTCCGCCAAACTCCACGAACTTGCCGAAGCCGGAACCGCGCGCCTTCGAGTAGATGTGCTGGGCGGCGGCAAGGTCTTCGATCGCGAGCCCGACGGACTTGAACAGGGTCACGTCCGTCGGCGCGGTGCGCCCCGCGATCTCGCCCATGAGGACCTGGCCGAGCTCCCCACAAATGTGCGCGTCGGTGACGGCGCCCGCCGCCTTCGGGATCAGAAAGTCGCCCGCTTCGGCCAGCGCCGCTTCCCTCCGGTCCACGAAGAGGCGCGAGCGTAGGACGGCGACGGTGTCGAGCTCCCGGGCCGAAGCGACGCTCGAACCCACGGCGTTGACGTGGGCGCCGGGGCAGAGCCACTCGCCGAGCAGGACGGGCTCGCGGGAGGACGTGACCGTGCAGACGATGTCGGCGCCGGTGACCGCTTCCTCGACGGAGGCGCAGGCCGTGACGGCGATGCCGTGTCGCTTGGACTCGCGCTCCGCGAACGCCCGCGCGTGCGCCGGTGTCTTGCTTGCGACTCGGACGCGGCGGATCTTGCGGACGAGCAGCATCGCTTCGAGGTGCGTGCGGGCCTCGATGCCCGAGCCGACGAGCGCGAGGTCGCCGGCGTCTTCGCGCGCGAGCAGCCGCGTGGCCAGGCCGCTCACGGCGGCGGTGCGAACGGAGGTCACCGACGTGGCGTCGATGATCGCAAGCAGTCGGCCGCGCCCCGATTCGAAGAGCAGGACCGCGCCCTGGTGCGAGTCGAGCTCGGTGCCTTCGTTGCGCGGAAAGAACGTGACGGCCTTCAATCCGAGTGCGCCGAGCCCCGCCATGTGCGCGGGCATCAGGCCCAGGGCGCCCGAGCGGTCGGCCAGCCAGACGATCTGGCGTTGCGGCAGCGTCGCCTCGGAGCGGGCGAGGGCCGCGAAGGCTCGCGCCATCACGTCGATGCACTCCTTCATCGGCAGAAGGCGGGGGACCTCGGACTGGTTGACGATGAGAGTCTCGATCATGGCTCCTCCGCAGGCCGATCCGGAAAGGGAAGGGGTTTGGGGCGAGAGGATATCGCGAGGGAGGGGCGCTATTGCCAGCGGAAAATCTTTAGGGCCAGCGCGAAGGACAAGGCGCCCCACAACACGATGACGGCGATCTCGTTCCCGATCGAGGGCAGGCCCCGCCCCTCCAGCATCACGGCCCGCAGGGCGTTGTTGAGCGCGGTCAGCGGAAGGGCCTGGATGATGGGTTGGGCGGCCTTCGGAAAGCGCTCGGAGGAGAAGAAGACTCCGGACAACAGCCACATGGGGACCATGACGAG
>JANMPW010000622.1:0-8075 GCA_031370065.1 Acidobacteriota bacterium | reverse complement strand
GGAGGCCGCGCTCGAGCCGGCGTTGCGGCGCACGGTCGCGGGGCTGGTGCATCGCGGCAAGGTGGAAGTCGCGTTGCGGCTGAAGCGCACGAGCCCCGCCAAACAGGAGATCAGCGTGGACGAGGGCCTCCTGCAGGCCCTGCTCGGGCGGATGTCCGCCCTGTCTGCGAAGTATCCGATCGAGGGAAAGCTGTCCGTGCGCGATATCCTGACGATCCCCCAGGTGGTGGTCGTCGAGGCGCCGACGGACTCCTTCTCGCCGGAGGAGATTGAGGCCGTCGAGGCCCTGGCGAGGGAGGCGGCGTCGGCACTCGTAGCGATGCGGACGAGGGAGGGGGCGTCGATCGCCGCCGACCTCTCGCCGCGAATCGCAACCCTACGCCAGAAGACCGCCGGGCTCGCCGCGCGCCGGGAGGAGATCGCGAGAAACCTCGCCGCGACACTGAAGGAGCGCGTGCGGTCCCTCTTCGCGGACGTTCCGATCGACCCGGGCCGACTGGAGCAGGAGGCGGCGCTGGCGGCGGACCGGGCCGACGTGGCCGAAGAACTGCAAAGATTGAACGGCCACCTCGACCAGTTCGACGGGATCCTCGGCAAGGGCAGCGGCTCGGTCGGCAAGACCCTCGATTTCCTGACGCAGGAGATCCTGCGGGAGTTGAACACGCTCGGCTCGAAGAGCCGCGACCTCTTGTCCACCCGGGAGATCCTCGACATGAAGGCGGAAACCGAAAAGATCCGCGAGCAGGTTCAGAACGTCGAATGAACACGGCGGCGCGGGGCTCCCTCTTCATCGTGTCGTCGCCTTCCGGGGGCGGGAAGACGACCCTCATCCGGCGGCTCCTCAACAATTCGCCCGGCGGCGAGCCTCTCCGATTTTCCGTGTCGCACACGACGCGGCTCCGGCGCGAGGGAGAGGTGGACGGGCGCGAGTACCACTTCGTGACGGCGGCGGAATTCGAAGAAATGGCGCGCCATGCCGAATTCCTCGAGCACAACGAGGTGCATGGCAACTTCTACGGCACCGCGAAGGCGGAGGTGCTGCCGCGCCTGGCGGCGGGGGAGGACGTTGTGCTCGACATCGACGTGCAGGGCGCCCGGGATATCCGTGCGGCTCACCCGGAAGCGATCTCGATCTTCATCGTGCCGTCTTCGGCCGGGGTGCTCGCGGATCGCCTCAGAAAGAGGGGGCTCGACGCCGAGGACGCCATCCGGAAACGGCTGATCAACGCAGCCAAGGAAATCGCGCAAGCCGAGGATTTTCAGTACCTTATCGTGAATGATGACCTCGAAAAGGCCAGTCTTGAGTTAGAATCCGTGGTTCGCGCCTCTCGTCTGACTCCGGCGCGGCAGGGAAAAATCCTCGAACGCTTGCGTAAAGATTTCCATTAGAAGGGGTTTGAGAAAAATGATCCAGCCGATACCTGAAGGGGTGGACAGCAAGTTCCGGCTCGTTCTCCTGATCGCGCGCCGCGCGGAGCAGCTCATGCGAGGGGCCCGGCCGAAGCTGGAGACCGACCGACCGCTCAAGCCGACGCGGCTGGCGGCCGCGGAGTTCGAAGAGAATCAGGTGCGCTGGGGGTATGGCGCCGAGGGCGGGATCCTCGCGGCGCCAGGCGAAGAGTCGGAGGAGGAGCAGGAGGAAGAGCTCGTCGAGGAAGAATCCGCCCGCTGATCCCTCCGGTCCCCCAGTAAGTCTGATGAACAGGCCACCGCACATCCTCCTTGGAGTCAGCGGCGGCATCGCGGCGTACAAGGCGGCGGAGGTGTTGCGCAGCCTGGTCACGCGCGGCGCGGACGTGCGCGTGGCCATGACCCGGGGAGCGCGCGAGTTCGTCGCGCCGCTGACCTTCGCCGTCTTGTCGAAGCACGAGGTGCACACCGAGGTCTGGGACTCGGACACCGCCCCTTGGGTCGACCACGTGGAGCTGGGCGAAGGGTGCGACCTGCTCCTCGTGGCTCCCGCGACCGCACACACGCTCGGCAAGCTCGCCAACGGTCTTGCGGACGACTTTCTCTCGACGTACTTCCTCGCGCACCGCGGGCCCGTTCTCCTGGCGCCCGCAATGGAGTCGGCTATGTGGGGCCACACGGCGGTGCGGGCGAACATGGAACGGCTCATCGCGCGAGGCGCCATCACGATCGGGCCGGGCGAGGGCTTTCTCGCCTCGGGGCGCGAGGGAGTCGGGCGCATGGCGGATCCCGGCGCGATCGCGGAGGAGGCCTGGCGTCTTGCAACGGGAAAGCGCCGGGACCTCGACGAGCTCCGGCTGCTCGTCACTGCCGGGCCGACGCGGGAGCCGATCGACCCCGTCCGCTTCGTTTCGAATCGCTCGAGCGGCAAGATGGGCCATGCGATCGCGACGGCCGCACGCGACCGGGGCGCACGGGTCACGCTGCTGGTCGGGCCGTCGGGCCTCGCCGCCCCCGAGGGGGTCCGCGTCGTGTCCTTTGAGACGGCCGACGATCTCCATGCCCTTCTCGTCCACGAGTTTCCGGAATGCGACGGCCTGGTCATGGCGGCGGCCGTCAGCGACTTCATCCCGGAATCGAGCTCCCGCCGCCTCCATCGCGGCGACGGGGCCCGTACGCTGCTGCTCTCGCCCGGGCGGGATATTCTGGCGAGCCTCGCTCCCTTGAAACGCGGGCAGACAGTCGTGGCCTTCGCGGCCGAGACCGAAGATCTCGAGGCCCGCGGCCGGCGAAAGATGGAATCGAAGGGTGCGGACCTCATGGTCGTCAACGACGTCGGAAAGCCCGACATCGGATTCGACGCCGACGAGAACGAAGTCCTGATCTTGCGCCGGGACTCAGTGTCCGAGCTCGTCACGCGCCGCCACAAAGGCGAAGTCGCCGATCGGATCTGGGACGCCTTCCTCGCGGCCCGCGGGGTGCGAACGCCGGCGGTTTGAGGGGCGCTCGACGCGCCCGACGGGAGCAGAGAACGGTTCACGGCTCGTTGGAAGCGGGCGTCCTCATGGGCTCCGGCAGCAAAGAGGTTGCGCGGGCGTAGACTCGCCGCGTGGCAGACGAAGGCCCGGTCCGCGAACAGCTCGAGTTTTTCCGCGACCTCGGCGTGCGCGACCTCTTCGTCGACCGCCCCTCGTCGGCCGGCGTCGTGACCGGCTCGACGCCGGACCTCGCCACCCTCGCGAAGTCGCTCGAGGGCTGTCCCCGCTGCAAGCTTTCGAAGAGCCGGACGAACATCGTCTTCGGCCAGGGTAATCCAAAGGCCGAGCTCATGTTCATCGGGGAGGCGCCGGGGCGCGACGAGGACGCGCAGGGCCTCGCTTTCGTGGGCAAGGCGGGGCAGCTCTTGACCAAGATCATCGAGGCGATGGGCAGCAAGCGCGACGACGTGTTCATTGCGAACGTGCTCAAATGCCGCCCTCCGAACAATCGCAACCCGGAGCCGGATGAGGTTGCTTCCTGCCGACCGTTTCTCGACGAGCAGATCCGGCTCATCGGACCGAAGGTCATCGTGACCCTCGGGACGTTTGCGGCGCAGGCGATCCTCGAGACCGACGAGCCGATCGGCCGGATGCGCGGAAGCTGGCGCGAGGCCAGGGGGGTGCGCGTGATGCCGACCTTCCACCCCGCCTTTCTCCTGCGGTCCCCCGAGCGTAAGAAGGACGTCTGGGAGGACATGAAGCTGGTCCGGGATTTTCTCGCCGGGAAATAGAACGGGCGGCCCGAACGTCGCCGGCGCGAAGCGCCGGCTCCCGCGGCGCGCGCCTCCTCCCTCGGTTACTTCGGGAGCCTTCGCGCGCCGCGAACGTAAGGGAGATTCCGCCCGCGTCGAGCCAGACCCGAGCCCGGCGCGGACGGAGGTCGCCGGCCCTACGGCGCGGCGACCTTTTCGAGGGTCGAGAAGATCGGGAAGTGGCTTGCGGCGCCCATGAAAAACAGCATTGGAACCGAGAGCCACGCGTTCGCGCGCGAGGCCAGGAACGCGCGTCGCGCCCATTTTGCCTGGTCGGCGGGCGCCGCGGCGCCGGTATCGGCCGTCGCCTTGACGGCTGCAATGATCTTCTTCTGCAGCGGCCAGATAATCATCCAGACGTTCAGGAACATGATCGTGCCGAGCCCGCCGCCGATCATGATCGAGATCGACCGGCTCGAGGCGCCGGCGTTGCGGGCCATCAGGGCCGTCGCATAGCCGATGAAGAGGACGACGATCGCAATGACGAGGGTGAGGGCTCGGCCGTCCTTCAACGGGCCGCCCGCGACCGAGGCGCGCAGCAGCGCCCCGATCACGACGAACGCGATGGACCAGCCCACGAGGAAATAGGCGAGGGCGACGTGCCCTGACTTCTCGCTGTCCACGATCAGGAAGTAATAGATGAAGCCGGAGAACCACGTCAACATCGCACCCCACCGGAACCAGAACAGGGCCTTCGGCATGAGAAGCGGAACGACCTTGCCCTTGGTGGCCGCGTCGAGCTCCTTCTGGAACTGGACGTTGACGAGGTTGAAGAAGTACAGCATCCCGATCCAGGTGATCCCGGCGAGAAGGTGCACCCAGCGCAGCAGAAACTGGAAGTTCGTGGCGAAATCCTGGGGCCAACTGATCATCGAGCCCTCCTCATTGAATGGAAGCACGGCAATCTTCTCACAGGCCCGCGGGCCTGCCGTAGAATCGGGAGTCCGGGCTCGCAACATGCCGCCATTTCTTACAGCGCGCCTCGCGGCGCAAACGACACGAAGGCTCGCTCCGGCCCTGGCGCTCCTGCTTGGGATCCCGGCGGCCTGCCGGCGTGTCCCGGTGGCGCCCGCTCAGCCCCCGGCTCCGACAAGCGCGGTCACGCCCGCACTCCCGGCGCACGCGGCCGACGCAGGGTATGAGCTGCGCGCTCCGGAGAAGAAGGCGGTCGACGAATTCTTGCGCGCCCATCCGGAGCTGCGCCTGGCCGCCGACGGCGATCACCGCCCCGGCGACGACGGCACCGGGGTTGGAGACCTGTACGGGATCTACCACCCGTACCTGGTGCGCGGGGACGGTAACGACGACGGGCTGCTCGACTTCGTCGTCGGTTGCGTGCGGCGGGATTCGGACAAGGACGCGCCCTGGTTCTCCGTCGTGATTTTTGCGGGGAAGGCCGACGGCTCCTTCGCGCCCGGGAGCTTTCTCGAGCGCGACATCTCCCTGGCCGACGGGGACATCTCCCTCGACCGCGACACGATCGTCGTGACGCCGGACGTCGCCGACGACGTCTCGCGGCGTTACCGCTGGGACCCGGCCAAGCAGCGCCACGTCTTCGTTCGCGACGACGCCTCCGAGGAGCCCGCATCGCCTCCGCCGTCGCAGATCTGAGCAGACCCGGGCGCACGATCGCCGTCGCGCTTGCGTTGCCGCTGCGGCGCAACTTCACCTACTCCGTGCCCGAGGGGACCCCGCTGCCCGCGCCGGGAACTCGCGTGCGTGTCCCGTTTGGCGAGCGCGTCCTGACCGGGGTCGTCGTTGCCGCCGAGCCCAAGCCCGTGCCGGGCGCCGTGCGCGACCTGCTCGAGGTCCTCGACGAGGAGCCCGTGTGCTCACCGGAACTCCTGGCCACGGCGGGCCGGGTCGCGCAGCGTTTCTTCGCGTCGACCGGAGAGGTGCTCAAGTCGGTCTTACCCGCAAAGCTGCCCGCCGCCGGAGCCGTGCGGTATCGAATCACGCAGGAGGGGACCTTCGGCATGCGCTCGGCGGATCCCGCCGAGCGCGCGATTCTCGAGCGCCTCTCTCCGGGGGAATCGGTACGCGTCATCGATCTGCCGGGCGAGGGGCGGGATCGGCACTCGGCCGTGCGCTGCCTGGAGGACCGAGGCTGGATCCGCGCGGCTTCGGCGCCGAGGCTGCATCGGAAGCGGTCCGCGATCGCCTACGAGCCCGGCCCGATTGCCGGCGTCGAGGCGGATGGCGCTCTCGGCCGGAGTCGCAAGGGCCGCGAGGTCCTCGCTCTGCTCGAATCCCTCGGCCGACCCGCCTCCGGCGCCGAGATCCGCGTCGCCACCGGCGCCGGTCCGGCCGTGCTCCGTTCGATGGCCGCGAAGGGATTGTTGCGATCTTTCGAGCGGGAACGCAGCACGCCGGAAGCCTCCGGCGCCGCCCGCCCCTCCCTCGTGTCGCCGACGTCCGAGCAGTCCACCGCGATCGAGGCCATCTCCGCGGCCATCCGAGAGCGTCGCTACTTCCCCGCGCTGCTCGAGGGCGTCACGGGAAGCGGCAAGACGGAGGTCTATCTGCGCGCGATCCGGGCGGCGCTCGACGCCGGGCGCGGGGCGGTGTGGCTCGTGCCCGAGATTGCGCTGACGCCGGTGTTCGCTCGGGAGCTGAAGCGGCAGTTTCCCGAGCATGCGGCGGTGCTGCATTCCGCTCTGTCGGAACGCGAACGGGCCGAGGCCTGGGACCGGGTGCGTTCCGGAGCCGCCCGGGCGGTGATCGGGCCGCGGTCCGCGGCCTTTGCGCCGATTGCCGACCCGGGGCTCTTCGTCGTGGACGAGGAGCACGACTCCTCCTACAAGCAGCGGGAATCGCCACGGTACGACGCCCGCGAGGCCGTGGCGCTGCGGGCGAAGCAGAACGGCGCGGCGCTCGTCTTCGGGTCGGCCACGCCCTCGATGGAGGCCTGCAACGCGGCGGCGCGGGGGCGCCTGACTCTTCTTCGCCTTTCCCAACGCATAGCAGCCCGACCCCTGCCGCGGGTCGAGATCGTGGACCTGCGGCGCGAGGCCGCCCGTCCCGACGAGAAGGGCGTGCCCCTCTTCTCGCGGCCCCTGCTCGAGCGGCTGCGAGAAGTCTTCGCCCGCGGCGAGCAGGCAATCGTGCTGCAGCCGCGCCGCGGCTTCGCGCCCTTCCTGCTGTGTCGGGACTGCGGGCACGATTTCCGGTGCAGCCGTTGCAGCGTATCGAGGACCGTTCACGATCACGGACGCACGCTCCTCTGTCACTACTGCGGAGAGAGGATTCCGAGGCCGGCGCGGTGTCCCGATTGCGCGGGGGCGGTGCTCGAAGCTGTCGGGGCGGGTACGGAGCGCGTAGCCGAGCGCTTCGCCGAGCTCTTTCCGAACGTGTCCCACGCCGTGCTCGACCGCGACACGGCGCGGCGCCACGGCGGGGCGAGCGCCGTCGTCGAGGCAATGCAGACCGGCCGCATCGCGTGCCTGATCGGGACCCAGATGGTCGCCAAGGGGCACGACTTTCCCGGCGTCACGGCCGTCGGTGTCCTTTCAGCCGACACGATGCTGCACTTCCCGGATTTCCGATCGGCGGAGAAAACTTTCCAGCTTCTCGCCCAGGTCGCCGGCCGCGCCGGCCGTGGCGACACGCCGGGGACCGTACACGTCCAAACGTTCCATCCGGGCCACCCGGCGATCCGACGGGCGGCAGAGCACGACGTCGCAGGTTTCGCCGCGGCGGAGCTCGAGTTCCGCCGCGCCTTCTTCTATCCGCCCTTTTCCGAGCTCGCCGCGGTGCTGGTCTCCTCGCCCGATCGCGATCGTGCCGAGTCGGCGGCGGCACAGCTGGGCAAAACTCTGCGGTTGCTGCCCGACGGGTTGCGGCTGTCGGGCCCCGCCCCGGCGCCGCTCGAACGCCTTCAGGGGAGGTGGCGATTCCAGGTTCTCCTGCGCGCCCTGGACCGACGTGCCGTCCTTTCCGCGCTCGAGGCTTCGATTCCGGACCGCCCGCCCGCGGGCGTACAGATCGCCGTGGACGTGGATCCGCAGGACCTGATGTAGGAAGTCGTCAGTTCTGAGTCGTGAGCCGTCTCGGCAAGGCCACTCACAACTCATGACTCACGGCTCATGACCGCCCCCATCGCCAACCCCGGTACAATTCCCCCGTGAACACCGACGACGCCAACTTCGAGGAGCCGATCCTCCGGCTGCGGCGGCGGATGGAGGAGCTCTCGGCCCTTCCGGACGATGCGGCGCATCGGCGCGAGATCGAGAAGCTGCGGGAAAAACTCGACCGCATCTCGCGGGAGATCTACGCGACCCTGTCCCCTTGGCAGAAGACCCTCGTCGCGCGGCACCCCGCGCGGCCGTACCCGCTCGACTACGTCGAAACTCTGATGGAGGACTTCGTCGAGTTC
>JANMPW010000587.1:0-4683 GCA_031370065.1 Acidobacteriota bacterium | reverse complement strand
TGGCCATGGAAGAGTTGCATTCGAACCCGAGGCCGGACCTGAAAGCGGTCCTGTTCCTCGTCGTCACCCTGGGCCTCGCGGCCCTGGAGTTGTGGGGCCTGGCAAAGCTCTTCTAGCCTGACCCTTGGTATATTCGCCCTTGCGATGGCGACCGAGGTGCGAACCGACAACTACCACGGGCTGGATCGGGGCACGCTCGTCGCCGCGTACCGCAACATCTACCTCTCCCGCAAGGTCGACGACAAGGAAATCCAGCTCAAGCGTCAGAACAAGATCTACTTTCAAATCAACAGCGTAGGCCACGAAGCTGTTACGACGGCGGCCGGCATGATTTTGAAGCCGGGCTACGACTGGTTCGACTGCTACTACCGCGACCGCGCTTTGATCCTCCAGCTCGGTGTAACCCCCTACGAGATGTTTCTCCAGTCCGTCGGGGCCAAGGACGATCCGGCCTCCGCCGGGCGCCAGATGCCGTCCCACTGGGGCCACAAGCGGCTGTACATCATCTCGAAGTCCTCCTGCACCGGAACCCAGTTCCTCCACGCCGTCGGCGCCGCGGAAGCGGGCTGGCGGATGAGCCGGATCGCTGAGCTCGCCGGCAACGGCACCTTCCAGCGCGACGAGGTGGTCTACGTCTCGGGCGGGGAAGGCCAGACCTCGGAAGGGGAATTCTGGGAGGCGCTCTCGTCGGCGAGCAACCTGAAGCTGCCGGTCCTCTTTCTCATTCAGGACAACGGCTATGCGATCTCGGTCCCGGTCGAGGTCAACACGCCCGGCGGCTCGATCTCCAGGCTCGTGCGTTCTTTCCCGAATCTCTTCGTCGCGGAAGCCGACGGGACCGATTTCCTCGAGTCCTACGACGCGCTGCGCTATGCCACCGAGTACTGCCGCACGCGCATGGGGCCCGCCCTCGTGCACGCACGCGTCATCCGTCCCTATAGCCACTCGCTCTCGGACGACGAGGCGAACTACCGGCCGAAGGCGGAGCGCGAGCGCGATGCCGAGAAAGACCCGCTGCGCCGGCTCTCGCGCCTGCTCCTCGAGCAGGGGGTCCTCGGCGAGGCAGAGTTCGAGAAGCTCCACGCAGAAGTGGAAGCCGAGGTCAACGATGCGGCCGACCGCGCGCTCGGCGCGGCGCTGCCCGAGCCCGAGTCGGCTTACGACTTCGTTTACTCGCCCGACGTGGATCCCACGAGCGCGGCCTTCACGACCGCGCCCTCGACGCCCGAGGGCGCGACGCCGACGACGATGGTGGATTTGTTGAACGCCTGCATGCGCGACGAGATGAAGCGCGACCCGCGCATCGTCCTCTTCGGCGAGGACGTCGCCGACGCCTCGCGCGACGCGGTGCTCGCCGAGTGCAAGGGCAAGGGGGGAGTGTTCAAGGTGACCGCGGGCCTGCAGCGCCTCTACGGCGGCGACCGCGTGTTCAACTCGCCGCTGGCCGAGGCGAACATCGTCGGTCGCGCGATCGGCATGGCCGTGCGGGGATTGAAGCCGATCGTCGAGATCCAGTTCTACGACTACATCTGGCCGGCGTACATGCAGATCCGCAACGAGCTCTCCAACATGCGCTGGCGCTCGGGAAATACTTTTTCGTGCCCCGTCGTCGTGCGCGTTGCGATCGGCGGGTACATCGGCGGCGGCGCCGTGTACCACTCGCAGTCGGGCGCCGTGCTCATGACGCAGATCCCGGGGCTGCGCGTCGTCATGCCCTCGAATGCCCTCGACGCGAACGGCCTTCTGCGCACGGCGATCCGCTGCGACGATCCCGTTCTTTTCCTCGAGCACAAGCACCTCTACCGCCAGACGCACAACAAGGGCGCGTACCCGGGCCCGGACTACATGGTCCCGTTCGGCAAGGCCGCGATCGTGCAGGAGGGCGCGGACGTCACGATCGTGACGTACGGCGCGACGGTCTACCGCTGCCGGCAGGCGGCCATGGCGTTCACCGAAGAAACCGGCAAGTCGGTCGAGATGCTGGACTTGCGCAGCCTCAACCCCTACGACTGGGAGGCGATCGCCACCTCGGTGCGCAAAACCTCGCGCGCCCTGGTCGTCTATGAGGATACGATGTCCTGGGGGTACGGCGCGGAGATCGCCGCCCGAATCTCTTCCGAGCTCTTTTCGTATCTGGATGCTCCGGTCGAGCGCGTCGCGGCGACGGATACGTTCGTTGCCTATCAGCCCCGGGTCGAGGACTTCATACTTCCCCAGGCGTCGCACGTCCGGAAGGCCCTCGACCGGGTCAGCCAGTTTTAGAGTTTTCCGTTCCTCACAAGAGGACTCTTTCCGCCGCGTTGGCGACACCGTTTGGGTGGGCCGGCGCGTGCAAGTGGCGCGCTGTGAGCGTTTGCGTTTCGGGTACGGGTCGTGCTTCATCCATCGTGCATCGAAAGGAGAGTGGAATGATCAAACGGGTAACCCCGGTGGGCGCGGACGTAAACGCCCATCACCGCGCCCTGCGCCGGTGCCACGGGTGCGGCAGTTACGCGCGGCCCGCGGCCGAGGCGTCGGAGGGCAGGCTGCTTTGCGAGAAGTGCTTCGGCAAGGCCCGGCGAGCGGGCGACGACGTCGTCGAGCTGACGATCGCCGAGGCCTGAGACTCGCGACACCAGACTCGCATAGAATGCGCTCTCGGTGAAGGCCGACCACCGAGCGACGCTGCTACGACGACAGATCTTCTCGCCCGGCCTTTTCTCCGTCACCTTCCACTGTCCCGCCTTGGCCGGCGCGACCCGCGCCGGGCAGTTCGCCATGGTGGATGTCCCCGACCGGATCCGTCCGTATCTGCGGCGCGCCTACTCGGTCGCCGACGCGGCCCCGGCAGCGGGCACGGTCGAGTTCCTGCTGAAGACGATCGGCCGCGGCACGGCCGCGCTCGAGGAATTGCCCGAGGGCTCGACGGTGCGTCTGCTGGGTCCGCTCGGCAACGCGTTCACGGTCTCGGACCTTCCGCGCGGCGCGCGGGTGGCGATCGTGGCGGGCGGTATCGGAGCGGCGCCCTTCCCGATGCTCTTGAAGGCTCTCTCGAACGCCGGCGTCACAAGCGACTTCTACTTCGGCAGCCGCAACGCGCGGGAGCTAGCGCTCGAGACGCGCTTTTCCGGCGCCGTGACGGGCCAGACCATCCTCTCGACCGACGACGGATCGCTCGGGGAGAAGGGGTTGGTCACGCAGGCGCTTTCACGGCGGCTTCACGGCGGCGCGGCGTACGCGCGCGTGTTCGCCTGCGGCCCGATGCCGATGTTCGCGGCGCTCGCGAAGGTCGTCGGACCGGCCGGGATTTCGTCGGAGTTCTCGACCGAGGCCGAGATGGGCTGCGGATTCGGTGCGTGCCTCGGGTGCGTGATTCCGGGGACCGACAAGCCCTTCATCGTCTCGTGCAGCGAGGGGCCGATCCTGAGCCCGGAGAAAATACGGTGGTGAGGTCCATCCGGGTCACCCCGAGGAGCGAAGCGAGACACTTCGATGTCATCCCGAGGAGTGCAGCGACGAGGGACCCCGCACTCGACCGGACCTGCCGCGTGTCGAGTCCGGGGTCCCTCGCTGCGCTCGGGATGACACGCAAAGAGAGGGCGGACATGAAGAAGCTGTCGCCCGTCATCCTGAGGAGCGGAGCGACGAAGGATCCCGAACTTGTTCAGGAGAAAGGCTTGTCGAGTCCGGGGTCCCTCGCTGCGCTCGGGATGACACCTCCGGGGCTCGGGATGACACCGAAGGGCGCGTCGCCTTCGGAAGGCGGACCATGACATCCCTCGCCGTACGACTCGGCCCTCTTGACCTGAACAATCCCATCCTGACGGCCTCGGGGACTTTCGGCTACGGCCTCGAGTTCACCGACTTCGTGGATCTCTCGAAGATCGGCGGCCTCTGCACCAAGGGGCTTTCGCTGAATCCGCACGCCGGAAATCCGCCGCCGCGCATCTGCGAGACACCCGCGGGCATGCTGAACGCGATCGGGTTGCAGAACGTGGGCATCGACGTGTTCCTCTCGGAAAAGCTGCCGAAGCTGCGCGCGCTCGGCGCGACGGTCATCGCCAACGTCTGGGGCGAACTCGAGGACGACTACGTCACCGTCGTGCGCGCGCTCGAGGGCGCGGAGGGGATCGCCGCGGTCGAGCTCAACATCTCCTGCCCGAACGTCCGCCAGGGCGGGATGCTCTTCGGTAACTCGCCGCCGCTCACGCGCGCGCTCGTCGCGAAGGTGCGCGCGGCGACGAATTGGCCGCTCATCGTGAAGCTTTCGCCAAACGCACCCGACCTCGTCGAGTCTCCTCATTCGACCGCCGCACGGTGCTCACGATACTCCCTCCTCTCTCGATTCGACGCCGGCCAGGCGCTCACGATCCTGCGGCGTCGATCCCGTGGCGTCCAGACCACCGTCACGAGCACTCCCACGACCTCGCCTGTCACCACGTAGCGCCGCTCTCCATACTCCAGACGCCTATCCTCGCGCTCGAGGTAGTCGCCCTCGAACACCCTGGCCGCCGCCGCGAAGTCAAGGCCTCTCCCCGCGAACGTCGCCTCGCTCTTCGCCACGTCCCACTCGAAACCGTCGAACTCGTCCAGCCCACTCACGGTGGCGCCGCGTACCTCATGTTACTACGTCAGTGCCGTAGGTTTCGGACCATTCCAAGTGCGCATTACTTTGCCTCCTGACCTCCTCGGCGCCATCCTGTC
>JANMPW010000579.1:0-3051 GCA_031370065.1 Acidobacteriota bacterium | reverse complement strand
GGATGACCCGCCACTGATCCTGAACGAAAGCGCTCCAGCGATTGGTCGGGGTTCTGAAGGGCGACGTCCGCAGAGGCGTCAGGTCCTGCCCGCTGGCCGTGTAGTAATCGTGCTGGTAGAAGACCGGATAGGTGTTGCCGGCGGAATTCGTGTAGAGGTCTGCGGAGGAATCGCAGATGTTGTTGCTCGTCGTGCCGCAGGGCCGAATGCGCAGGCGCTGGCCACCCGTGAAGTACGTGGCGCCCGCCGTGACGTCCTTCTGGTAGTCACCGCCCGCCTTGAACTCGTGGTTGGCCACGTAGCCCGTGAAGTTGGCCGTGTAGGTCTGACGCTTGGAGAAGTTGTTGACGGTCGGCCCGAAAACGTTTCCGAAGCCGCCGAAGATCTCGTAGGCACCCGGGTCGAGCACGCCCGGGGTGAAGTCCGTGACGCGGACGACGTCCTGGCCGGCCGGCTTTGTCTGGTATCGGTCGGAGTGCTGGCCATAGGCCAGGGTCAGGATTCCGCTCGACCCGAAGAGCTGGTTCAGGCGCGCGCCGTAGTCCGGGCCGCCCACGTCGATCCGGCCTTGATAGCTATTGGGATTGAAGCCCTGCGGCGTGGCGATCGTCTGGATCTGCGACTGCCGGTCGGAGAAGTACACGCCCTGCAGCGTCGTGCTCTGCGCGATGTTGAGGGTCAGCTTCGCCGAGTACTTGTTCTGCGTGATCGTCTCCGGAAAGTTCTCGCCCGCGCGCCTCGAGGGCAGCGTGGGCTGAATCAGCTCAGTCTGGAGGACGCGATCATAGGCGGCGAAGAACCACACACGGTCCTTCCACGCGAAACCGCCGAGATCCACGCCACCCTCCGAACGCGTGTTCTTCGGCGTGAGGAACGCCGACTGCGCGTCACCGATCCGGGAGAACGCGGGCGCCTCGACGAACTTCTGGTCGGAAGCCAGACCCAGGCTGTTGTAGTAACCGAAGATCCCGCCGTGGAACTCGTTTCCGCCAGACTTCGTGATGACGTTGATGATGCCGCCCGTGTTGCGGCCGTACTCCGCCTGGTAGCCGGAAGTCTTGACCTCGACCTCCTGCACGAACTCGTTGTTGATGTCCTTGCCCTGGAAGCCCTTGATGACGTTCGTCGTGTTGACGCCGTCGATCAGGAAGCTGTTCTCGGCCGAGGTCGAGCCGTAGATCGAGATCGCGAGCGAGCGGCCCTGCGTCTCACCGTTGTCGGCCTGGACGCCCGGCTGCGTGAACACGATGTCGGCGTAGTTGCGGCTCGCCAGCGGCAGCTTGTCGATGACCTTGCCGGAGAAGTTCGAGCCCGCCGTCGTCGACGTCGAGTCGATGAGAGGCGCCTCGCCGGTGACGGTCACTTCGGCCGTCGTCGAGAGGTTCAGCTGCAGATTCGCCGTCGTATGCGCGTCGAGAGTGATGGCGGCCTTCTTCTGCACTTTGCCGAATCCCGCCAGGGTCGCGGTGACCATGTAGTCGCCGGGAATCAGGTTCAGGAAACGGTAGCGGCCGTCCGCCGAGGTGACGGCGGAGCGGGCACCCTGCAGCCGCTCACTCGTGAGCTCTACGGTAACGCCCGGCAGCGCGGCGCCGCTCTGATCGGTGATGCTCCCCTCGAGCGTTCCCGTCGTCTGTCCTAGCAGGGCGACCGGAGCGACCAAGAGAAGGCATACCGACAGAACGAGACCAAATCGGTAAACAGACTTCATTCCTTCCTCCTTAAAACCTCTTCGTAAACTAAAACTCTTCAAAGCAACCGATTAGAAAGCAATGTCACTGCCAGAATTTTCCAAGAATTGGAAGCACTCTAACTAACTGGCAGATTGTAAGAAAGGAAAAATTGGGCTCTAAAGCTGGATGTCGAAACTACCGGATCCCGGATCGGCATACGGTTTATTGGATAACCGACCGGTCAGTCAGTAACGGCTTAAGGCATCTGCCGGCATGGCCGAACCAGGGTCAGATCAGAGGAGGGTCTTCGCTCCTGACCACGGCGAGCGGCGCGCCACCGTCCACCGTCCTGCCGGGCTCCACGTCGACCCGCAGGACCGTGCCGCCGCGAAGTGTCCGGATTTCATTCTGCATCTTCATCGCCTCGAGCACGAGCAGCAAGGCGCCTGGCGCAACCCGGTCCCCCGCCGCGACGGAAACCTGGACGACGCGTCCCGGCATCGGCGCGCGGACTTCCTCGTCCCCGGTGTCGGCACCGGGACCGGCCGCATGCGCGATGCGGTCCTGGAGCGGCTCGGCCAGGGCGATTCGGCGGTGGCCCGAGGCCGTCGAGACCTCGACCCCGCCGTCGCCGCCCGGGCGCACGCGCCCGCAGATCTGGCGGCCGTCCTCGAAGATCAGCGATAGGCGGCCATCCGGCAGGCGCGTGGCCTCTGCGACCCCGGTCGCCCCAGCCCTCGAGAAGACGTAGCGAGGTCCATCGCGCTCGACCGAGATCTCTTCGGGAGCCTTTCCCTCCTCGCGCAGGATCAACTCGAGGTGATGCATCAGCTTCAGTCCCGCTGCGCTTCGCGGCGCGCCGCCTCACGCCAGAGCGACGATGGCACCGCGGGCGCGGCCCGGGCCACCGGCGCGTCGGCCGCCGCGAGCCCCGCCGCGGCGAGCCAGACCTCGTCCGCGCCCGGCGGCGCCGCTGCCAGAAGGCCCGCGGCCAGCCGCCGATCGAGCCACTGCACGTCGAAGTCTCCCCTTAGGAACTCGCGATCGGCCGCCAGCACCCGGAAGAGCGGCAGCGTCGTTTCCACGCCGCCGATCTCGTACTCCGCGAGCGCGCGGGAAAGCCGCGCGATCGCTCGGGCCCGGTCCGGCGCGTGCACGATGAGCTTGCCGAGCATGGGGTCGTAGTCGATGGGCACCACGGACCCGGCTTCCACGCCGACGTCGTTGCGCACACCGGGCCCCTGCGGCAGCCGCAGCGTCGAGACGACCCCCGGGGAGGGTGCAAAGCCGCGCTGCGGATCCTCGGCGTAGACGCGGCACTCGATCGCGTGGCCGCGCGGCGTAAGCCCGGCCGAATCGAAGGGCAGCTCCTCGCCGA
>JANMPW010000519.1:0-1828 GCA_031370065.1 Acidobacteriota bacterium | reverse complement strand
CGCCGCGCCTCTTCCGACTCCTCCGCAGCCGCAAAGGGGGGCAGCCAGACTTCCTCGAGCTTTTCCTTCGAGCGCTGCGTGTCCGGATCGAAAAGGCGCAGCGAAGCCACCGTGTCGCCGTCGAGCTCGACGCGCACCGCGAGGTCCCGGTCCGGCGGGAAGACGTCGAAGAGGCCGCCGCGCACGGCGAGGTCTCCGGTCTCGATCACGAGGTCGCAGCGGTGGTACCCGAGCCGCGTCAGCCGCCCGATCAGGTGCGACAGCGATACCTCGGATCCGCGGGAGAGATGGAGGAACAACTCTTCGAAGCGGGCCGGCTCGGGCAGGCGCACGAAGAGCGAGCGCGCCGGCAGGACCGCCGCCCAGTCGCGCGCGCCGCCGCGCATGGCCGTCAGCAGCGAGAATGCGTCGGCACGCGCCTTCAGCGACGCGGGGATGCGCTGGTACGGCGTGAGCGTCGGCGCCGGAACGTGAAAAACCCGCTCCATCCCGCCCGCCGCGAGGTCGCCGAGCAGCCGCTCGGCCTCCTTCTCGCTGGCGACCACGACGGCCAGGGGCTGATCGAGGTCGCGCGCAAGCGCCGCAAGCAGCATCGCGGGCAGCGCGCCGACCCCGCCCGATACGACCAGACGCTCTTCTCCCCCGCGGACCCTGTCGAGCAGGTCCGCGTAGAAAGGAAGGCCGCGAGCGATGTCCCTGAACACGCGATTGCCACCGTAGGGGGGGGCTGGCCCCGCCCGCGGGCGGCCACGAGGACCGCCCCTACGAATCGGAGTCTATCGGGCCTTCGCCAGCGGGGACTTTTCCCGAAGGCGCTCGACAGCCTTGACCGCCGTCTCGATCGCGTAGTCGACCTCCTCGGCCGTGCTCCAGCGGCCGAGGCCGAAACGGATCGACGCATGAGCGAGCTCGGGCGGGACGCCGATCGCCGTCAGAACGTGCGAGGGCGCGAGCGACGCCGACGTGCAGGCCGAGCCCGAGGAAACGGCCACGTCCTTCATGCTCACGAGCAGCGCCTCCCCTTCGACGCCCGCAAAGGAGACGTTCAGGTTTCCGGGAAGCCGCCGCTCCTCGGCGCCGGGCGAGAGCGCCCCGTCGGCTTCGATCGCCGGAAGTGGCGCGCCGTTCAGCGTGACGCCCTCGATCCGCGAGAAGAGGCCGTCGTGGAGGCGCTTGCGCAGTAGCCGCAGCCGCCGGCCTTCCTCGGGCATCTCGGCGACGGCGAGCTCGGCGGCCTTGCCGAGGCCGACGATGCCCGGCACGTTGAGCGTGCCGGAACGCATGCCGCGCTCGTGCCCGCCCCCGTGAACGATGGGTTCGAGCCGCACGTGCGGATTCCGCGCCCGCACGTAAAGCGCCCCGACCCCCTTCGGGCCGTAAATCTTGTGCGCGGAGACGGACGCCAGGTCCACCTGCATCGCCTGGACGTCGAACGGGATCTTGCCGAAGCCCTGCACGGCGTCCGCGTGGAAGAGGACGTTCTTCTCGCGGCAGATCGCGCCGATCGCAGCCGCGCGCTGCACGGTCCCGATCTCGTTGTTGGCGAGCATGAGCGAGACGAGGACGGTCTTGTCCTGGATCGCCGCGCGCACCTGCTCGGGATGGATCTCGCCGGTCCCCATCTCGGGCGCGAGGTACGTCACCGCGAACCCCTCGCGCTCGAGCTGACGGCACGGATCGAGCACGGCGCTGTGCTCGGTCGGCGCCGTGATCACGTGGCCGCCCTTCTCCCGGTGGAGGCGGGCCACGCCGAGGATCGCGAGGTTGTCCGACTCGGTGGCGCCGCTCGTGAAGACGATCTCCCGCTCCGAGGCGTTCATCGCGCGAG
>JANMPW010000518.1:0-2998 GCA_031370065.1 Acidobacteriota bacterium | reverse complement strand
GAAGTAGTGGACCCGCGTGTCGTCCTTGATGAGATCGGAGAAGACGATCTCCCAGAACTTACCGCTCCTCCATCCGAAGACGATGCGCTTCCAGAGCGAGTCGATGTGGACCCCCGTGCGCTCGGTCGCCGGCAGGAAGATCTCGGCGCGGTCCTGATCGGTGGGGTAGTCGAGCTCCTTCATCTGGTGGACGTTCGAGAAGGCCATGGTGGCCGAACCTTCGCCGTAGTAGACGCGCGGCTCCTTCACGGCGATCCGCGGCCAGCGGACCTTGGCGGGGATGTCGTACGAGGAGTAGACGGGCTCGCCCTGCGCGGAGACTTCGCCGGCGGGGGCCATGACGAGGTCCCAGCCGTGGGTGAACATCATGAACCGCTGGCCCCAGTAGGCAAGCCACGGCACGGGCTCGAACAGCGGCGTCTCGCGCACGGCCGAGACGAACATCTTCTCTTCGCCGTCGATCGTGTAGCGGACGTTGTCGACGTTCAGGAAGTTGTAGTAGGTTCGCAGCTTCTGCTGCTGCTGCAGGATCTCGAGGGTGGGCCCGTACACCATGGAGCTGCCGGCCTGGGTTTGCAGGATGCGCTGGGAGTGCTGCCGGTCGAGCCACTTCTCGAGGTAGCTGACGAAACCGGGCCAGAGGGGCGCGTTCTTCAAGGTCGGGCTCGCAAGCAGCGAGTCCGCCGAGGGCACGGGGTCGCCCGGCCGGTTCGGGAGAAAGTCGACCTCCTGGATCTTGCCGAGGCCGTAGCCCTCGCGCGTCGCGTCGATGTGCCGCGCGATGTAGGGCAACTGGATGACCGGCTCGTTCGGTTTGACGAAGATCCAGTTGCGCACGACGACCAGGCTCTTGAATCCGAAGTCGAACGCGAGGAGCCACAGAGCGAGCGTTCCGGCCCTCCGGAACCGGCGTCGCCAGGTGGCGGCGGGAGCCTCGGCGACCCTCTCGCGCACGGCGCGGAGTATCCCGAGCGTTCCGACCGTAACGCCGAGGATGACGAAGGTCGTCACCCAGATGTAGTTCAGGTTCGAGAAGAGCCCGTTCACGTCCACGTACTGGGCGCCCCTCTTGATGCTTGCGGCCGAGTTGTCGCGCAGCAACAGGTTGTAGCGGGAGAGCCACATGCCGACCGCGAGCAACGCGCCGAGGATCGCGAGGGCCGCGCGGGTGCATGCAGTCGCGCTCGCGCCCACGCGCACCGCAAGGCGGCTCGCGGCCCCGGACTCCGGCCGCTTTTTCGACTCGGCGCTCGCGCAGGCCGCCGAGAAGACGAGCAGCAGGAAAGCCGCCCACGAGAGAAAGCGCCAGGCAATCCAGAGGTTGGGCAGGTCGAACGCGTAGAAGCCGATGTCATGGCCGAAGATCGGGTCCGTCTTGTCGAAGGTGAAGCCCCGGCCTCCAAGAAGGAAGTTTGAATACTGCATCGCCACCAGGTACGCCGCCACCGACGCCACGAGCATCGCGGTGTTGACGACGAAGCGGCGGGACCGGCGCGACAGGTCGTGCGCGTAGGCGGGGAGGCCGATGGCGATCGCGAAGAGGACGAAGGCGGCCACATAGAGCTGGGCGCCCATCTTGAAGTTGGTCCAGAAAACGGACGAGAGGTCGAGGCTCTGCAGCAGCCAGTAATCGCCGAAGAGGACCGTGATCCGGTCCAGGGTGAAGAGCGTCACGAGGATCGAGACGATGACGAGAGCCCGCGACCAGAGGAGCGCCGCGCGCGGCGCCTGCGGCAGCTCGACCTCCGGGAGGTCTGGATACGGCGTCTGAGCCGCCTTGTTCCCACCCACGACTTCTGCAGAGCTCGACATTGGCCTTCGCCCCTTTTCTCGCCGGGCCGAAAATTTTTCGGCGGATGCTATCACGCGGACCGCGGCGCCCGCCGAGAGGCTGCCGCCGGCCTCAGACCGGGCGCGCGGACTCTCAGCGATGCAGCAGGCGCCCGGCCAGGGAGAGCTCCGCGTTCAGGACGAGCACGGAGGCGAGGATCGCCGCGAGCGTCACCGGGATCCCGATCTTGATGTAGAGCGAGTAGGGGATGTGGACCCCGCGGTCGCGGAGCAGCCGAAACCAGATCAACGCCGCCAGGGACCCGATCGGGAGCATTTTCGGACCCAGGTCCCCGCCGATGAGAGCGGAATAGACCATCGCCTTGGTCTGCAGGGCCGGGCCCGACAGATCGCGGATGGCCCAGCCCATCATGTCGGCCGTCGGATGATTGTTCATGATGGAGGAAAAGACGGCAGCAACGAGGCTCGTTCCCAGGGTCATGATCCAGGTGCTCTCCGCCGCCAGGTGCGACAGAAGCCCTCCTATCTGATGCGTCAGCCCGACGTGCCGCAGGCCGAGGACGACGACGAAGATGCAGACGACGAAGGCGAGAACGTCCCAGCTGACGCCGCCGAGGATGGGGCCGACGCGTCCGTTTCCCACCGTGGCATAGATTCCCAGAAGCGTCACGGCGCCCGAAAAGGCGACGAGCCAGGTGGGAATTCCGGTGAGCGACTCCGTGAAGAAGCCGATGAGGGTGATCGAGAGGATGAGCGCGCAGAGGAACAGGAGCCGCCGGTCTCGAACTCGCGGTTTCAGGGCAGGCGACCATTCAAACGTGGCCGGAATGTGCTTGCGGAACACGAACGTGAGCCCGGCGAAACTGACCAGGACACTCGCCGCGGCCGGCAGAATCATCCACTTTGCGTACTCGACGAACGAGATGTGGAAGAGGCTCGACACGATGATGTTGATCGGATTGCTGATGACCAGCGCTCCGACGAGATTGGCGACGTAGAGAACGGCGAAGTAGTAGGGGATTTTGTTTTGGAGAGTCCAGGAATCCCCCTTGACCTGTTCGATGAGTTGGAAAACGAGGGGGGTGAAAATGAGGACGGCCGCATCGTTGGTGAAAACCATCCCGGTGACGGCTCCGCAACCGAACACGTACGCGAAGAGCCGGCGCCCGTTGCCGCGGGCCGCCGTGGCGATCGATCGGGAAAGCAG
>JANMPW010000485.1:0-7336 GCA_031370065.1 Acidobacteriota bacterium | reverse complement strand
GGGCTCGCGAACGGTCGCGACCGTAAAGAACACCGAGCTCAGAAGCACCCAGAGCCCCGTGCCGAGTAACCACAGCGCCTCGGCGACCCCGCTCCACGGCGTGAGCATCGCGAACTGACTGCCGAGCACGCCCGTGCCGGCGACCATGGTCAGGAAGAGAACGCTTCGGGGATGGCTCGTCAGATCCGCGATCAGGCGGTCGCGGTGGAGGAGAAACCGCGCCCCGGTGGCGGCCCAGAGGATGAGGAAGAAGGCCACGTTTGCCCAGAACAGGACGCGCGAGACCAGCTCCATCCCCTCGAGGTGCGCCGCGATCGATACGATGCCGGTCGCCATCACCAGGGCGAAGTAGCCCGGGAACATCGTCGCCAGTCGCGACGGCGGTCTCTCCGTGCCGGCGCCGGTTGCGGACATACTGGTCACCGATCGAGCTTTCTCAGATAGAAGTGGAGCAAACCGAAGTTCAGGGCGAAACAGCCCAGGCTCGCGACCGCTGCCGCAACGACGACCGACTCGTCGCCGGAAAGAAACGAGTCCATCGTCGCCGTCAACAGCCAGAGCTGCAAAACTACGAGCACGAGGACGAGATAGAGGATCCCGGTCAGGATCGTCATCCGCTGGCTGCGAACGAAGGGCGAGCGGTTCACAGGACCCCCTCCTCCACTTCGAGGGCGAAGACCCGCCCGTCGCGCAGCTCGAGTCGGAGGCGCGGCAACGGGCGGCGTGGCGGGCCCGCGAGGGGTCGCCCGGTTGCCAGATCGAAGAAGCCGTTGTGGCACGGACAGTGCAAATCACTCGTCTGCGGCCTCGGGATCACCGGACAGGACAGGTGGGTGCATTTCTGGCCGTAAGCGACGAACCGGTCGGAGGCGAGCCGCACGAGAACGCACGCATCCCCCTTGCCGGGATAGTCGAACACCTTCGCGCCGCCCACGGGCAGCTCGTCGACCGAAGCGACCTCACGGGCCGGCGATTTTCCGCGCGCGCGGCGTCGGAGCGCGAGTACGACGATCCAGAACTGGCCCGCCACAAAAGCCAGACTCGTCAGGCCGAGCAGCTTCGTGAAGTCGCGCCGCGACCGGAAGTCGTCCTTGGGCCAGTCGATCGGGAACTGCTCGCGCCAGCGGGGCTGATCGGCATCCGCACGGCCATCCGGATTCAGCGAGATGTGGTCCGGGTCCTCGATTCTCACGGCGCAGCTTCCCCCAAGTCCATCCCGGAGAGCAGCAGGTCCGTTTCCATCGCGTTGCCAATCGCCGGCTGGGCAAGCGCTCCGACCACGTCCAGCGAGACGAGCGGCGAGCGGCGCGGCACCATGAGGTTCACCTTCGTCGTGACCACCTGGTCGCCGAAGCGAAAGTCGTGGATCGGCCGCGAGGACGGGCGCAGCCGTTCCACCTCCTCCCGCGACCCGAAGAAGAGCGCGCCGCTCGGGCAGACCGATGCGCACATGGGCTTCTTGCCGACCGAAGTCCGGTCGTAGCACATGTCGCATTTCATCATCAGGTGCATGCCCGTGTTCATCTTCGGCACTCCGAAGGGACAGGCGAGCACGCAATTGTTGCAGGCGATGCAACGCGGCTTGCGCGCGCTCTGCACCACGCCGTCGGCCGTCCGCTTGATCGCGTCGGCCGGGCAGACCTCGGCGCACGTGGGCGAGTCACAGTGCATGCAGACGACCGGCACCGTTTGCGTGGAGCTCGCCCGGTCGATCACGTCGAGCTGAATCATCGAGTAGCCCTTGTGGGTGTTGCACTCGGTGCAGGCCTGGACGCAGGCATTGCAGCCGATGCACCGACCTGGATCGACGAAGAAGGCCTGGCTCTCCGCAACGGCCATGCTTACGCCTTCGCTTCCGCGCCCGGGCCTGCCTTCCGGAGGCGCACGGCGCAGGCCTTGTACTCCGGGATCTTCGAGATCGGGTCCAGCGCCGCGATCGTGAGCCGGTTGGCGCTCCTGGCCCCGGACCAGTGGTACGGGATGAAGATCGTGTCGGGCCGAATCGTCGCAACGACTCGGACGGGCAGCGTGCAGGAGCCTCGGCGGGTCTCGGCCGTCGTGAGATCGCCCTCGGATAGGCCGAGGCGGGCGGCGGCCTGGGGGTGAATCTCGATGTAGGGATCGGGGCACTGGTCGACGAGCGGGCCAATACGGCGCGTCTGCTCGCCGGATAGGAAGTGACTGACGACCCGACCGGTCGTGAGAATGAGCGGGTACTCGGCGTCGGGGACTTCGGCAGGCGGCGTGTATTCCGCGACCACGAAGCGGGCTTTCCCATCCGGGAAGTAGAAGGGACCCGTTCCCTGCGCCACCGGGTTCCAGGAGCCCTTCTCGAAAAGCCGCGGCGTTCCCGGATGGTCTTCGGAAGGGCAGGGCCAGAAGACACCGTTCTCGCGCTCGAGCCGCTCGTAGGTGATCCCGGCGTAGTCGGCGATGCCTCCCCGGGAGGCGACGCGCAATTCTTCGAAGATCTCGCGGGGCGAGGAAAACGTGAAACCGTGCGGACGGCCGAGCGCCTGTGCGATGTCCTGGATGATGCGCCAATCCTGGCGCGCCTCCCCGGGGCATTCGATGGCCTTGTTGATCTTGATCACGCGCCCCTCGGCGCTCGCGACGATTCCCTCGTCCTCCTCCTGGAGCGAGCCTGGCAGCACGACGTCGGCACAACGAGCGCTCTCGTTCAAGAAGAAGTCGATGGCGACATAGAACTCGAGCTTCTCGAGCGCCCGACGCACGAATGCGTTGTCCGGCAGCGATACGACCGGGTTGAAGCAGATGGAGAGGAGCCCTCGGATCTCGCCCCGGTCGATCTTCCGAATGATCTCGTAGGCATCCACTCCCGGCTGCGGAAGCGACTCCGCGGGGACCCCCCAGACCGCCGCCACGTGGGCGCGGTGCTCGGGGTTGCCGAGATCGCGGGCGCCGGGGAGCTGGTCGCATTTCTGTCCGTGCTCGCGGCCGCCCTGGCCGTTGCCCTGGCCCGTGATCGTCGCGTACCCGCACCCCGCGCGCCCGATGCGGCCCGAGGCAAGGACGATGTGGATGGCACTCAGGCAGTTCTGCACTCCGTGGCTCGAGTGTTCGATGCCGCGTGCGTGCAGGAGAAAGCTCGTTTTCGCCTTCCCCCACCACTCGGCCGCCTGCCGGATCCCCCGTTCGGCGATCCCGGTCACCGAGGCGGTCTTACTCGGCGTCCACGGTTTCACGCTTGCGGCGACCTCCTCGAAGCCGACCGTGTGATCGCGGATGAAGTCGTGGTCGAGCCAGTCGTTCTCGACCATCAGGTGGAGGATCCCGGCAAAGAGCGCGGCATCCGTTCCCGGACGAATGGGAAGAAAGAGGTCGCAGGTTCGCGCGATGGGCGTCAGGCGCGGGTCGACGACGATCAACCGGGCGCCCTTTTCCCGGGCCTGCCAGACGTAGTCGGTCGTAATCGGCGCACACTCGGCGATGTTGGCCCCGCTCACCCAGATGAGCTCCGCCGCGAGGATGTCGCTCCAGGGATTGGCGCTGCGGTCGACTCCGAACGCCTTCTTGTTGGCCGCCCCGGCCGAGACCATGCAGAGGCGGCCGTTGTAGTCGATGTAGGGGGTCTTCAGGCACACGCGGGCGAACTTGCCCATGAGGTAGGACTTTTCGGTCGTCAGGCTGGCGCCCGAAAGGCACGCGAAGGCGCTCGGGCCGTGCTCATTCTGGATCCGACCGATCTCGGCGGCAACCCGTGCGACCGCGGCGTCGTACCCCACCGACCGGAAACCGCCCGGTGCCGCAGCATCCCGTTCAAAGGCTGTCTGCAGGCGATCGGGATGCGCTCCCTGCAGGTAGCGCTTGACGCCCTTGGGGCAGAGCTTGCCCTGGTTGAACGGGAAGTCCATCCACGGCTCGAAGCCGATGACCTGCTCGTCCTTGACGAGCAGCGTGATCCCGCACTGCTGCCCGCAGAAACAGCAGTGGGTATTCACCGCGCGGTCTGGCACGGCGCCCCCGTCCATCCGCGGTCCTGTCGGCTGCGAGGGATGCGGCCCGAACCGATCGGCGAAGGCCTCCGGGGAAGCGGCGGGAGTCGTCATGCCCTCATTCCTTCAGCGCTAAGAATGAAAATTCCTCGCGTCCTCGAGACCCAACGGGCCGTCTCCGATCCCGGGGTTCGCGTAGATGGGCATGGGCCGCGGCAGCGGGGCCGCGACTGCCTGTCCGGGCGCGGCCAGCAGGCCCTGCGCTAGGGAGAACATGGCCCGGCGGCAGGGCGGGCAGATTCGCTGATAGTGGCCGACCCCGCTTGCGCCGCCGACCTCGTAGCGGTAGCCGAGCGCGTGCTCGACGGCGATCAGGTCTTCCACGTGCATCTTCGAGGCGAACGCATGGCCGCAGCGCCGGCACTGTTCGGCCGCTTCCCGCGACGTCACGTCCTTGTAGAACTCCACGCCGAGCTGCGCGGGCCGCTGGAAGATGTGGAAGAACTTGCCGAACGGAAGCCACAGAAGTGTCACGATGACGGTCACGGCGTGCGTGAGAGCGAGGAACTCGTAGCCGTATCCCTTCATCCACGTGTAGCTCACGGTCAGAAGCAGGCCCGTGATGCTCACGGCGAACAGCAGGATCAGCGGGAGAAAATCCTCCGTGAAGAGCTGGAGGGCGGTGGCGCCCTCGTCGCGCATCCGGCGCCGCATTGCGAGCATCACCCCGGGGATCACGAGCAGCGAGGCCCAGACCAGGCCGTGGAAAACGAAGAACGCGGGGAGGGACTCGTGTGGGAATGAGACCGTCGGAAAACCGAAAAGGATCACCCGGTATTCGTTCATGTGGCCCGACACCGTTTCGAAAGACATCCAGCCGAAAACGAGCGGAAACGTGATTGCGGCCGCGAGGATGCAGCCCCACATGATGGCCATGTGAGCGAGCCACCGCAGCCGGTCGCGCTTCCAGATGAAGTCGTTGGCCCCGAACTCCCCCGCCACGCGCCGGACCCATAGCCCCGAGTTGCGGGCCACGTGGCCGCGTCGGAAGAAGAGCTGCCAGCCCCGCTTCCAAAAGAGAGCCGTGGGTGGCCGCTGAAGCCACATCGCGTAGCGGTATGTCAGGCCGAACGTGGCAAAGAGCGCGGCGAACGTGTAGGCCACCAGGGCCGCGTCGAAGTGAGCCAGATTGCGCGAGCCAATCAGGACCATCGCGCCCAGAAGACCCGCAACGAGCATCCCCCAACCCAGAGCCTTGCCGACTTCCCTTTTCATCAGAGGTCGCCCGCAGCCTATCCCGATCCGGGTCTGCCTGCCGCGCGCCGGACGGGAGGCCGGAAATGCGACGGCCATCGCGGCTTTCTCAATGCACCATCCCGTGCATCGGCATCGGCTGCAAATGGATCCAGACCCCCGCAAGCCAGAGCCCCGTCTGTCGGGAGGTCTCACTGGGACAGATTCACGGGATTGGGCGAACTCATGTCCAAGGGGGCCGGTCTCCGGCGTGCGGCGAGCCCGGTCGCTCGAGACCTCCATGGCATTGACGCCGCCCGTCGCCACCCTTATGATCCAGCGCCTCATCGCGGGCGCCCGAGCCCCGATCCCACGCGTCGAAACAAACGACATCGAGGAGGACACCGTCATGACCCGATTCATTTCCCGGTCCCTGGCCGCCGTGGCGGCCGCGCTGCTCGCGACCCTGCCGCTGGCGGCCGCCGACATGCCCATTTCCGTCATCCAGTTCCCGGAGCGCTCGAGCGTCGACCTCGCGATGGCGGCGACCGTGCGTGTCGCCCCTGCCCGGGCCGAGGCCTCGGTAAAGTTCAAGGACGGACAGGCCTCGGTCGAAGTCGAGTACAGCAAGCTTCCTCCCGCAATCCTCTTCGGGGGCGACGTGACGTCGTACGTCGTCTGGGCCATCGCCCGCGACGGGCATGCGGAGAACCTCGGGGAGCTGATCGTTCTCGACTCCTCATCCGGCAGCGGCCAGTACCGGACCGGCCAGAAGGAGTTCGGCCTGATGATCACGGCCGAGCCGTACCACCTCGTGCTCAAGCCCTCCGACCTCGTCTGCTTCACGTCCATCGCGCCCGCGCCGAAGAAGGCGAAGAGCACGCCCATCACCTACTCCGGTTTCGTTGCCGCGCCGAAGATCGGAAACCAGCAGATCGGCTCCATGAAGTACGCGGGCAGCGAACCGGTCGAGCTCGTCCAGGCGCAGCGCGTGCTGGACCAGGCGAAGGCGATGGGCGCCGAAAAGTATGCTCCGGACTCGATCCGGGACGCCGAGATCACTCTCGCGCAGGCCACCAACTCTTTCAAGGCCGGCAGCAAGAAGGTCGGCACGGACTACGCGCGCCGCAGCCTGTCGCTGTCCTCGACCGCGATCCGTGACACCCAGAAGAACCTCGCACAGGAGGCGGCGGCCGACGCGGCCGCGAAGCGAGCGGCCCAGATGCAGGCGCTCGAACAGGGCAAGGTCCAGGCACAGCGGCAGACGGCCGAGGCCGAGCAACAGACGCTGGCCGCGCGCGAGGCAGCCGTGGCGGCCCGCGAGCAGACGGTCGCCGCGCAGCAGCAGCTGGCCCAATCGCAGCAGCAGCTCGACCAGGCCCGCCAGCAGGCGGCCGCGGCGCAGCAGCAGATGTCGACGCTCCAGCAGCAGGCCGCCGTGGCGCAGCTCGACGCGGCGGCAGCGCAGCAGCGCGCGGCGGTGGCCGGCCTCTCCGCCGAAGCGGCCGACGCGGCCCGACGCGACGCCGACGAGGCACGGCGCAAGGCCGAGGCGCTTGCCGCGCAGGCGACGGCGGCGAAAGCCGAAGCGGAACGCACGACGGCGGAGGTCGCCACGGTGGCGGCCGGCCTCGAGGCGAAGAACGTCGAGCTGAAGAAGGAGAATGAGCGGCTGGTCAAACAACGGGATGACCTCGCCGGCCAACTGGATGGCGCGCTCTCTTCGGTCGCGCAGATCACGAAGACGGCGAGGGGCGTCGTCGTCAACCTGCCCGACATCCTTTTCGACGTCAACAAGGCCACGCTCAAGCGGAACACGCAAGTCGCGCTCGCAAAGCTCGCGGGCATCGTCCAGGTGTTTCCGAAGATCAACCTGCGGATCGAGGGCTACACGGATTCCACCGGTTCCGACGAGCTCAACATGCGGCTCTCCAGGGACCGCTCCGAAGCCGTGATGGGCTTCCTGCAGTCGCAGGGCGTGGCAAAAACCCGCATGACGGCCGCCGGCTACGGTCCGAAGTTTCCAGTCGCCGACAACGCCTCGCCGGACGGGCGGGCGAAGAACCGTCGCGTCGAGATCGTGCTGGCCGAGGGCGTGATCCAGGGGGCGGGGAACTGACCGGCGAGGCGTAAGCCCTCGCCGGTCA
>JANMPW010000467.1:0-12360 GCA_031370065.1 Acidobacteriota bacterium | reverse complement strand
AAGGATCGTCGCGGCGATCGCCCCGGCGGCGTTCGCTGCTCGCGGTCTTCGCGGGAGAGACGCGGGCGTGGGCTCGCCGGTCGTCGGCGCGCCGCTCGTTCGTATTTCTGCGCTCGGAGTTGCGGCGCTCCGTCGTGTGTTTTTCCTGGCTCATCCGCCGGGGTTGTTTTTTCTTCATGAGATTTTCGGGCTCGGGGGTAACAGGCGGGGTGCCGGAGCCATTCCCGCGCCCATCAGTACACGCCCCCGGTCAGGTGGACGATCGCGGTCCACAGCCCGCGGCTGAATCGGAACGTCACGAGCGGGACAACGATCGCGGCCGCGCCCCAGACCACGAGGGTGATCGGAAGGGGCCAGGGCGGCGCGAAGGCCGAGGCGATCATGAGGCCAAACGCCACGACGAAGGTGTTGATGTCGAGCGAGCCGACCCACTGCCCGTGCTCGCGCGCGAATCGCACGCCGCAGCAGGAGCAGGCCTCGTGCATTTGAAAATAGGTTCGAAAGAGTCGGCCCTTTCCGCACACGGGACAGTACAGCCGCAGTCCGCGCCAGAGGACGGCGCGCCAGTAGCCCTCGGGCCAGCCGCCCCGGTGGTGCGCGGTCGATCCGCGCCAGGGAAGAACGGGAGTGGGATCGGGCTCCGGGGCAGCCATGGGGCCCCGATCTTAACCCGCGCCGGTCCGGCGGCTGTCGAGGGCCGACGGTAAACTGTAGACTGCTGTTCCGGAGGAACCATGGCCCGCAAAAGTCTTTCCCGCTCCACCGCCCAGGCGCTTGGCCCGCTCGTCGTTCCGCTGGTCACGAAGGTGGCCCTGCCGCTCGCGATCGAGAGCCTGCGCCGCGGCGGCAAGTTCGACACGGACCGCTTCTACACGGAGGCGAAAGAGAGCCTCGCGAAGGGATTTCAGAAGAGCCGCCCCGAGCTCGACGACCTCAAGGACCAGCTCGCGGACAAGGGCTCGGACCTCTACGGTGAGATCCGCAAGCAGGGGGCCGCGCTGCTCGAAACGCTCACCGAACGGGGCTCGTCGCTCGCCGACGATTGGATGGGCCGCGTTCGCCCGCGCCGTCGCCGCTTTCGCCTCGTGCACGCGCTTGGGATTCTCGCCGTCATTGGCGTCGGCGTGGCGCTGGTGGGGAAAAAGTGACAGGCGGAGCGTAACCTCCGCCTGTCATCCCGAGCCGCGGAGCGGCGAGGGATCCCGGGCTGGTCGAGCACGGGGTCCCTCGGGCCTTCGGCCCTCGGGACAAATCCAAGCGCATCAGCCTAGGGCTAAGCGTTTGTATTTGATTCTGTGCGGCTGGTCCGCGTCCATCCCGAGGCGGCGCTTGCGGTCGGCCTCGTACTCCTGGTAGTTGCCTTCGAACCACACGGTCTGGCTGTCGCCCTCGAACGCCAGGATGTGCGTGGCGACGCGATCGAGGAACCAGCGGTCGTGGGTGATGACGACGGCGCAGCCGCCGAAGTTGAGCAGGGCCTCCTCGAGGGCGCGCAGCGTGTCCACGTCGAGATCGTTGGTTGGCTCGTCGAGCAGGAGCACGTTGCCGCATTTCTTGAGCGTCCGCGCCAGGTGCAGCCGGTTGACCTCGCCGCCCGAGAGGTCGCCGACTCGCTTCTGCTGGTCGGCACCCTTGAAGTTGTACATCGCGACGTAGGCGCGCGAGGGGATCTCGCGCTTGCCGAGGATCATCTTGTCGAGCCCGCCCGAGATCTCGTCGTGCACGGTCTTGGAAGGATCCGGGCGGTCGCGGTCCTGGTCCACGTAAGAGGGGACGACCGTGTCGCCCACGACGAGCTTGCCCGAGTCCGGCTTCTCCTGGCCGACGATCATCTTGAAGAGGGTCGTCTTGCCGGCGCCGTTGGCGCCGATGATCCCGATGATGCCGCCGCGCGGCAGATCGAAAGACAGGTCCTCCATCAGCAGGCGGTCCCCGTACGCCTTGCGAACGTGCTCGGCGCGGACCACGATGTCGCCCAGGCGCGGGCCGGTGGGGATGAAGAGCTCCTGCGTCTCGCCGCGCTGCTCCGGCCCCGCTTCGGTCAAGAGCGCCTCGTACCGATCGATGCGCGCGCGGCTCTTGGCGTGCCGCGCGCGGGGCGACATCTTGATCCACTCGAGCTCTCGCTGCAGCGTGCGGCGCTTGGCGGTCTCCGCCTTCTCTTCGAGCGCGAGGCGTCCTTCCTTCTGCTCGAGCCAGCTCGAGTAGTTGCCCTTCCACGGAATGCCCGCGCCGCGATCGAGCTCGAGGATCCAGCCGGCGACGTTGTCGAGGAAGTAGCGGTCGTGCGTGACGGCGACGACGGTGCCCGGGTACTCCGCGAGGTGCCGCTCGAGCCACGCGACCGACTCGGCGTCGAGGTGGTTGGTCGGCTCATCGAGGAGCAGGAGGTCCGGCTTCTCGAGGAGGATCTTGCAGAGCGCGACGCGGCGCTTTTCACCCCCGGAGATCTTCGTCACGTCGGCGTCCGCGGGCGGTAGGCGCAGCGCGTCCATCGCGATCTCGAGCTGCCGGTCGAGCTCCCACGCGTTGGAGGCCTCGATCGCGTCCTGGACGCGCTGGTACTCGGCCATGACCCTTTCGCTCTCCGACTCGGAGAGCTCCTCGGCGAGCTTCTCGTTCAACTCCTCGAAGCGTTTCAGGAGGCCGCGCGTCTTCGCGACGCCCTCTTCGACGTTTCCGAGCACGTTTTTCGACACGTCGAGGCGCGGGTCCTGCGGAAGAAACCCGATCCGCGTGCCCTCGGCCGGAAACGCCTCGCCGGCGAAGTCCTTTTCGACGCCCGCCATGATCTTCAAGAGCGTCGACTTGCCCGCGCCGTTCAATCCGAGGACGCCGATCTTCGCGCCCGGCAGGAACGAGAGGTAGATCCCCTTCAGGATCTCCCGCTGCGGCGGGACGACTTTGCGCAAATTGACCATCGAATAGATGTACTGATGTGCCATAAGAACGGGGGAGTCTATACGAGTCGGGGAGGAGTCGGGGGAGTCAGGAGTGCGGAGTTTCGCCGACGTTGATCCCCATGGTCCCGAGCAGCCGATTCTCGTAGCGGACGCGGGCGAACCCGGCCGCCTGCATCATGCGTTCGACGCCGCGCTGCGCCGGGAAGCGCTCGAGCGATTCGGGAATGTACAGGTAGGTCTCGGGGTCTCCGTGAAACAGCCAGCCCACGACGGGCATCATCGTGCGCAGGAAGCCCCGATAGAGAGCGCCCGCCACGGCGTTGTCCGGCTTGCCGAAGTCGAGAACGACGGCGCGGCCTCCGGGCGCGAGCGCCCGGCGCATTTCGCCGAGCGCCCTTTCGAGGTCGGCGATGTTGCGCAGGCCGTAGCTGATCGTGACGACGTCGAAGGTCCCGTCGGCGAAGGGCAGTGCCAGTGCATCCGCCTGCACGAACCCGCTGCGGCGTGCGCCCTCGGCCCGCCGACGCCGCGCGACCGCGAGCATGGGAAGGGTGAAGTCCGCGCCGACCACCGAGCCTGCGCCCCGCTCCTCGGCGAGAAAGCAGAGGTCTCCGCTGCCGCAGCACAGATCGAGGACCCGCGGCGGCTTTCCCGACCCGGCGACCATCCCCTCGAGCGCGAGCTCGACCGTCTGTCGCTTCCAACGGCGGTGGAGCCCGAAGCTCATGATGTCGTTGACGAGGTCGTAGCGCCACGCGAGGCGCGAAAACATCTCCCGCACCCTGGGCGCGCGCTCCGAGTCGTAGGACAGGTACTTGTTCGTCACCGGCCGGGGTCAACTATAGACGCCGCCCTCCCGAAGGGCCGGTCCTGCAGTAACATTTGCAGCGCCATGGCCGATCCGACTGGAAAGCCCGTCAGCGCCGCCGAGGCGCGCCGCGTCGCCGAAGAGGCGCGCGAGGCCGAGTGGAAGGCGCCGTCCTTCCTGAAGCAGATCTTCCTCGGCAATTTCCGCCTCGACCTCGTCCACCCCTTCCCGGAGCCTCCGCCCGAGCGGCCGGAGTTCCACGACTTCATGGCGAGGCTCGAGCGCTTCCTCATGGACCGGGTGGACGCCGACGCGATCGACCGCGACGGAAAGATCCCGCCCGCGGTCGTCGAGGGTCTGGCGGAGCTCGGCGCATTCGGCATGAAGATTCCGAAGGAGTACGGCGGCCTCGGCTTCACGCAGCGCGAGTACGGCGATGCCATGAAGCTCATCACGAGCCGCGACGCAAACCTGATCGTGATGCTCTCCGCCCACCAGTCGATCGGCGTGCCGCAGCCGCTCAAGCTCTTCGGCACCAGGGAACAGAAGAAGAAATACCTGCCGCGGCTGGCCCGAGGCGAGATTTCCGCGTTTGCACTCACGGAGCAGAACGTCGGATCGGATCCCGCGAACCTCGCAACGACGGTCCGGCGCACACCCGAGGGCGACTACATCCTCGACGGCGAGAAGCTCTGGTGCACGAACGGCACCGTCGCCAGCCTCTTCGTCGTCATGGCCCGGCATCCGGACACGAAGAAGATCTCGGCCTTCATCGTGGAGAAGGCGTGGCCGGGCGTCGAGATCGGCGAGCGCTGCCACTTCATGGGCCTGAAGGCGATCGAGAACGGGATCATCCGCTTTCGCAACGTGCGCGTGCCGAAGGAGAACCTCCTCTGGGGCGAGGGCAAGGGCCTGAAGCTCGCCCTGATCACGCTCAACACCGGCCGCCTGACGCTCCCCGCATCCTGCGCGGTGCTCGGCAAGCGCTGCCTCGAGATTTGCCGCACGTGGGCGAAGGAGCGCGTGCAATGGGGCGAGCCCATCGGCCGCCACGACGCGATCGCGCAGCTGCTTGCCGAAATGGCGGCGACGACGTTCGCCATGGACGCCGTGACGGACCTCGCCTCCTCGATGGCCGACATGGGCGATCGCGACATCCGCCTCGAGGCGGCCGTCGCCAAGATGTGGAGCTCGGAAGAGGGCTGGAAGATCATCGACCGCACGATGCAGATCCGCGGCGGCCGCGGCTACGAGACCGCGGACTCGCTGCGCGCGCGCGGCGAGGCGCCGATCCCGGTCGAGCGCATGATGCGCGACTTCCGGATCAACCTCATCTTCGAGGGCTCCTCGGAGATCATGCGGCTCTTCATCGCGCGCGAGGCCGTGGACCGGCACCTCGGGGTCGCAGGAGCCTTCGCGGATCCGAAGGCTCCGCTCGGAAAGCGGCTCGCGGCGCTGCCGCGGATGGCCGCGCACTATGCCTGGTGGTACCCCTCGCGCTGGCTCGGCTGGGGACGCTGGCCGCGCTTTGCGGAGTTCGGGCCGCTGTCGGGTCACGTCCGTTACGTGGACCGCACCACGCGGCGGCTGGCGCGCGCGATCTTCCACCTGATGCTCCTGCACGGGCCGAAACTCGAGAAGCGCCAGGCGCTTCTCTTCCGCACGGTGGACGTCGGCGCGGACCTCTTCGCCATGGCGGCGACGCTCTCGCGCGCGGACCAGCTGCGCCGCGTCGGGGCGGCCGAGGCGGCGCAGGCGGCCGAGCTCGCGGACATCTTCTGCCGGACCACGCGGCGCCGCATCGCCGCCCACTTCCGCGCCGTGCGCGGCAACGACGACGTCGCGAAGTACAAGACGGCGCTGCGCCTGCTCGAGGGCGAGCACCTCTGGCTCGAGCGCGGAATGACGCCGATGGCCATGGCGGCCGAGCTTGCCGCCGAGGCGATGCCTTCCGAACCCGCGGCCGCCCGCCGGGAGCAGCCGGTTTCCGCATAGACTGACCCCGTGGCCCCCCGGTGGATTCCCCTGGTTTTCCTCGGCGGCTTTGCGAGTCTCGCGTTCGCCGCGACCTACACGGTGAACTCGACGGCGGATACCGACGACGGCGTCTGCAACGTGGCCAACTGTACGCTGCGCGAGGCGATCCACGCGGCCAACGCGAGCGCGGGAACGGACACCATCCGCTTCGTGATCGGCACGGGCCAGAAATCGATCGTGCCGCTGTCCGCCCTCCCGACGATCACGGATCCGGTCCTCATCGACGGGACGACGCAGCCTGGCTATGCCGGAACGCCGATCATCGAGCTCGACGGCTCGAGCGCCGGGACCGGAGCCAACGGGTTGTACATCACCGCGGGAGCCAGCCTCGTGACGGGCCTCGTGATCAACCGGTTCGTGCCGGGCTTTCCGAGCAACGGCGGCAACGGAATCCTGCTCGAGCTCGGCGGGGGCAACGAGGTGCGGGGCTGCTACATCGGGACGAACTTCGCCGGCACCGCGGCGCAGCCCAACGGCGGCCAGGGAATCCTGATCTCGAACTCGGCCGGGAACCTGATCGGCCGCACGAACCTCGCCAACCGCATCAACGTGATTTCCGGCAACGGCTCCAACGGCGTTCGCGTCGCGGTCGGCGAGGCGAACACGAACACGATCGCCGGCAATCGCATCGGCACCAACGCCGCGGGGACGGCGGGGCTCGGCAACGGATCGACCGGTGTCGCCTTGAACGCGGGGTCGGACAACGTGATCGGGTCCTCCAACGCGGGGGACACGCTCATTTCCGGCAACTTCGGGGATGGCGTGTCCATCACCGGCACGGCCAACGGCGCCGTTGTGAAGGGTTGCTACATCGGGACCAACGCGGCGGGGACGACCGCGATCCCGAACGACGCCCAGGGCGTCGACATCGGCGGGACCAGCGGCGCCACGATCGGGCCGGGCAACGTCGTCTCGGGCAACGCACTGTCCGGCGTCCTGCTCATCAGCGGCGCCTCGAACAACACGGTGGCCGGAAATTTCGTCGGGACGAACCCGGCGGGCTCTGCCGCCATCGGCAACGGACTGAACGGCGTCATCGTCTCGAGCTCGACCGGCAACACGATCGGTCCTGGCAACGTGGTGTCCGGCAACGGAACGAATGGCGTGCGGCTGCGGACGGGCTCCTCCGGAAACGTGGTCAAGGGCAACTCGATCGGCATCGACGTTGGAATCGCCTTCGCGATGCCGAACGCCGCCGAGGGTGTCCAGGTGAACGACGGCGCGTGGAACAACACGATCGGGGGAGCGGGCGCGGACCGCAACGTCATCTCCGGCAACACGAACAATGGCGTTCTTTTCGCCGACGCGACGACGACCGGTAACGTGCTGCAGGGCAACTTCATCGGCACGAACGCGACGGCTTCCGCGGCCCTCCCCAACGGGTCCAACGGCGTGGACATCCAGGCGGATGCGAGCGGCAACACGATCGGCGGCGCCGCGGCCGGGACCAAGAACATCATCGCGTTCAACGGCGGCCGCGGCGTCTTCGTCGAGTCGGGGACGGGCAACGCGGTCCTCGGCAACACGATCTCGTACAACGGCGGCCTCGGGATCGACCTCGGGCCCCTGGGCGTGACGCCGAACGATCCGCTCGACCCGGACCCGGGCGCGAACCTCCTGCAGAACTTCCCGATCCTGGCGGCGATCGTGCTCGGCCCCGGCTCCACCGAGATCCACGGCTCGCTCAATAGCCTCGCGGGGACAATGTTTCGGATTGAATTTGCCGCGAACCTCGTGTGCGACCTCTCGGGCTACGGCCCGGGACAGCGGCCGCTCGGCGCGACCGACGTGACGACGGACGGGGGCGGCAACACCGGTTTCGTCGCGACGCTCGCGGGCGCCGCGATCGGGCCCTGGATCACGGCGACGGCCACCGACCCCGCGGGGAATACCTCCGAGTTCTCGGCCTGCCTTCCGGTCCCGCCTCCGGCCGCGACCGGCATCAGCCCGGCGTCCGGTCCGGCGGCCGGCAACACGCCCGTCGTCATCCTCGGCTCTAACTTCCAGTCGCCGGCCGTCGTCAAGTTCGGCCTCGCCGCGGCCTCGATGGTTTCCGTCGTCAGCGGCGGCGAGGTGGACGCGGCCACGCCGGCGCTTGCTCCGGGCGCGCTCTACGACGTCGTCGTCGTGAACCCGAGCACGCTCGCCTCGACGCTGCCGGCCGCGTGGCTGGCGGATTTCACGGACGTTCCCGAAGCCAACATCTTCCACGGAGACGTCGCGAAGATCTTTCGCGCCGGCATCACGGCCGGATGCGGCGGCGACAACTACTGCCCGGGCTCGGCCGTCTCGCGGCAGCAGATGGCGGTCTTTCTGCTGAAGGCCGAGCACGGCTCGGGCTACGTCCCGCCGACTTGCCAGGGTCTCTTCGACGACGTCCCGTGTCCGAGCACGTACGCCAACTGGATCGAGCAGCTCTGGGCCGAAGGGATCACGGTGGGCTGCGGCGGCGGCAGCTTCTGCCCGGCGAGCTCCGTCACGCGGCAACAGATGGCGGTGTTTCTCCTGAAGACGGAGCACGGCTCGGCCTACACGCCGCCGACCTGCACGGGGATCTTCGACGATGTCGTCTGCCCGGGCCCGTTTACCGATTGGATCGAGCGGCTCTACGCCGAGCTGATCACGGGGGGCTGCCAGACGACGCCGCTGATGTACTGCCCGGCAAGCCCGGTCAATCGCGGCCAGATGGCGACGTTCCTGGTCAAGACGTTCAGCATTCCCTGATCCTCGGGTCTAAAGCCCTGGCACCTCGTCCGTCCCCTCGTTGATCCCGTCGAAGAGGATCGTCGACAGGTAGCGCTCGCCGGTGTCCGGGAGCATCGCCAGGACGACCGAGCCCTTGGGCGCCTTCATGGCGACCTTTTTCGCGGCGGCGAACGTGCCGCCTGAGGAGAGGCCGCAGAAGATGCCTTCCTTCGAGGCAAGGTCGCGCGCGGCGTCGCGCGATTCGACATCGCCGACGAGCACGATCTCGTCGTAGACGTCGCGCGAGAGGACGGCGGGGATGAAGTTGGGCGTCCAGCCCTGGATCTTGTGGGGCTTCCATTCCTGCCCGGAGAGCAGCGCCGCGCCCTCGGGCTCGGTGACGACGACCTTGATGTCCGGCCGCGCCTTCTTCAAAATCTCGCCGGCCCCCGTCAGCGTGCCGCCCGTGCCGTACCCCGTGACCCAGTAGTCGAGGCGCTTGCCCGCGAAGTCGAGCAGGATCTCGGGCCCGGTGGTGTTGCGGTGGTAATCGGGGTTGGCGAGATTCTCGAACTGGCGCGCGAGGAACCAGCCGTTCTTCTGCGCGAGCTCTTCGGCCTTCTTGACCATGCCGGTGGCGCGCTCGGCGGCGGGGACGAGCACCACCTTCGCGCCGAGGATTCGCATCAGCTTTCGCCGCTCGATGGAGAAGCTGTCGGACATCAACGCGACGAAGGGATATCCCTTGACGGCGCAGACCATGGCGAGGGCGATGCCGGTGTTGCCGGAGGTCGCCTCGAGGACAGTCTGGCCGGGCTTGAGCGACCCGCGGCGCTCGGCGTCCTCGATGATGGCGATTGCGAGGCGATCCTTCACCGAGGAGAGCGGGTTGAAGGCCTCGCATTTGACGTACATCGTCACGCCCTCGGGCGCGAGGCGGTTGATCTTGACGACCGGCGTGTTGCCGATCGTGCCGAGGATGCTTTCGTGAATCATGGACAGTCCTCCATTCGGTCGTCAGAGAGAGCTAGGATACGGCTTCATGAGAGCAATTCCCACCGGGGCAATTCTTGGCCTGGTCCTGGGTTTCGCCGCGACGGCCCGGGCCGCGCCCCCCCGCACCATGCGGGTCGACTACTTCCACACGGGCAACGCCGTGGGGGAGGTGTTCAGCCTCGACCGGGTGGTGCTGGAGCCCCTGCCCTGGCCGGGCAACCCGAAGCGGCTGCTCGACGACACGAACCTCGGCAAGTACTTCTTCGAGTTGATCGACCGGCAGACGAACCGCGTCCTCTATTCGCGGGGCTTCGCGTCCATTTATGGCGAGTGGGAGACCACGGACGAGGCGAAGGGCGCGCGCCGGACGTTTTCCGAGTCGCTGCGCTTTCCGGCGCCGGACGGACCGGTCCAGATCGTCCTGAAGAAACGGGACGCCGAGAACGCCTTCCGCGAGGCCTGGACCTTCCTCCTCGACCCGAAGGACATGTTCATCGATTCCTCCGCGCCGCCTTCTTCCGGGACGCTCCTCGAGATCCAGAAGTCGGGGGATTCCGCCGACAAGGTGGACTTCCTGATCCTCGGCGACGGCTACACGGCGGCCGAGCGCGGCAAGTTCGAGAAGGACGCGCGGAGGCTGACGGAGATGCTCTTCTCGGTGGCGCCGTTCAAGGAGCGCCGCAGCGACTTCAACGTGTGGGCGCTCTGCCCGGCCTCGGAGCAGTCGGGCATCTCCCGTCCCTCGACCGGTGTGCACCGCAGGTCGCGGATCGGTGCCACGTACGACGCCTTCGGGTCCGAGCGGTACGTGCTGACGTTCGAGAATCGATCGTTTCGCGATGTCGCATCCTTCGCGCCGTACGATTTCGTCGAGATCCTGACGAACACACGCACCTACGGCGGGGGCGGCATCTTCGGACTCTACGGCACGGTCGCGGCCGACAGCCTGTGGGCGCCTTATGTCTTCGTGCACGAGTTCGGCCACCATTTCGCCGGCCTCGCCGACGAGTACTTCACCTCGGCAGTGGCGTACGGTCCGGCGGCGGCCAACCGGGTGGAGCCCTGGGAGCCGAACGCCACGGCGCTCCTGGACCCGAAGAACCTCAAGTGGAAGGACCTCGTCCTTCCGGAGACGCCGGTCCCGACGCCGTGGTCGAAGGAAGAGTTCGAGAAGACCTCGCGCGAATTCCAGAAACGGCGGCGCGAGATCCGCGCGGCGAATGGGCCCGAGGACCAGATGGACGCGCTCTTCAAGGAGGAGCAGGTCTACGAGTCGAAGCTGCTCTCGGGCGATAAGGACTCGGGCAAGGTCGGCGCTTTCGAGGGCGCGCTGTACGAGCCGACCGGGTACTACCGGCCGCAGGAAGACTGCATCATGTTCACGCGCGACGAGGTCCCCTTCTGCGCCGTGTGCCGGCGCGCGATTTCGCGCGTGATCGACTTGTACAGCCGCTCAAGATGAGCTTCCGCCGCGGGCTGCAGTTGGCGGGATTCGGCCGGCGCCACCTCGGGCGCATGAGCGAGGGGCGCCGCGCGGTAATGGGGCACCTCGCGGATCCGCGCGCCGAGAACCTCCCGATGCCGACGTTCGTCCAGCTGCGCGTGACGAACCTCTGCAACTTGCGCTGCAAAATGTGCGGGCAGTGGGGCGACACGGGCATCTTCCGTTCCCAGTCGGGCGCCGATGCGACCGACGGGGCGCTCGAGCGGGAGCGTATCCAGGAGCTGATCGGCGCAAAACGTCAGCTGGCGCTCTCCGACTATGTGCGCCTCCTCGACGAGCTCGCGCCTTCCCGGCCGATCATCAGCCTCTTCGGCGGCGAGCCCTTTCTGTATCCCGACATCATTCCTTTGATCCGCGAGATCAAGGCGCGGGGCCTGACCTGCACGGTCATCACGAACGGCGGGCGGCTCGAGGCACTCGCCCGCGAGCTCGTCGAGATCGGCATCGACTCGATCGCCGTCTCGATCGACGGGCCCCCCCACGTGCACAACCGGATTCGCGGCCGCGCCGACAGCTTCGAGAAGGCCGCGGCTGGCATCCGCGCGGTCGCGCGCTGGCAGAAGGAGTTGAAGCGCGCCCTTCCGATGCAGATCGCGATTCTGCCGGTCACGGAACTGAACATGGACATGATCGCGCCGGCCGTCGAGGCGCTGCGCCAGCTTCCGCTCGACACGATCAATGTGGGGCTGCGCTGGTTCGTGCCCGAGAGAGTGGGCGCGGACTACGAGCGCGTCATGCGCGAGGAGTTCGGCATCGCGGCGACCTCGTGGAAGGGCTTCGACTTCGACTGGAGCTCCGTGGCTGCGACGAAGGGACAGCAGATGACGGAGCTCGTGAAGCTCCTCAAGGGCCTCAAGCGCCGCCGGTTTCTCGACTCGACGCTGGGCCGGCCCTGGACGTCCTTCGTCCCCGACGTGCCGGCGCAGAAGGTGCCCGAGTACTTCGCGAACTTCGGCGAGACCTTCGGCCACAGCCTGTGTCCGGTGGCCTGGTATTTCGCGCAGGTCGAGCCGGATGGCGAGGTGACCTTCTGCGGCGACTTCCCCGACTACTTCATCGGAAACGTGCGCAAGCAGCCGTTCCGGGAGATCTGGACCGGGGCGAAGGCGCAGAAGTTTCGCGCGAAGCTCGCGAAAGAACCTCTACCCATCTGCGCGCGCTGCTGCGGGAGCTACGTGTACGGAAAGTGGGAACGCCCCCCAACCCGTCCCTCTCCCGCCGGGAGAGGGGGTCCGCAAGTTCCCTCGCCCCCCGAAGGGGAGAGAGGGTCAGGGTGAGGGGGGCGACGCCCCACCGCGCCCGTCACGACCGCAGCACGTCCCAGAACTTGTAGAAGTTGAACCACTGCGTCGGATGCCGGCGTACCACGCCCTCGAGGTCGGCCGCGACGCGGGTCATGATCCGCACCGCATCCTCGTCGGGCGAAA
>JANMPW010000444.1:0-1881 GCA_031370065.1 Acidobacteriota bacterium | reverse complement strand
CTGGCATGGCCCAACGTGATCGCGCTCAGCGCCGGCACCTGCGTGGTGATCGCGGAGACCTCCTATATCGGCCGGCTCGGCGTCGAATCGCTGGCGGCGATGGCTCTGGTGTTTCCGTTCGTGATTCTGACCATGACCATGTCGGGTGGTGCGATGGGTGGCGGCGTGGCATCGGCGATCGCACGCGCGCTCGGCGCCGGCGATGTCGACCGTGCATCGACGCTGGCGGCGCACGCGCTCTTGATAGGCATCTGCCTTGGACTGACGTTCATGCTGGGCATGCTGATCTTCGGGCCGACGCTGCTGGAGCTGCTCGGCGGCCGCGGCAACGTGCTGGCCTATGCCATCGGCTATGTGCAGATCTTTTTCGGCGGCGCGGTGGTGCCCTGGCTGATGAACACGTTCGCGGGAATTCTGCGCGGCACCGGCAACATGAAGCTGCCGTCGCTGCTGATGCTTTCTTCCGCCACCTGCCAGATCATTCTGGGCGGCATGCTCGGCCTCGGCTTCGGGCCGATCCCGTCATTCGGCATGCGCGGCGTCGCCGCGGGTTCGCTGGTCGCGTATATGATCAGCCTGTCCGTGATGGCGTGGTACATGTTTTCCGGGCGGGCACGCGTGGTTCCCAAGATCAGGGGCCTTCGCATTCAATGGGCGATGTTTTTCGATATCCTGAAGGTCGGCGCCGTCTCCTGTTTCTCGCCGCTGCAGTCGGTACTCACCGTCGCCATCTTCACCCACATGCTGGCGCAATTCGGCACCGAAATTCTGGCCGGCTACGGCGTCGGCGCCCGGCTCGAATTCATGCTGACCTCGATCGCCTTCGCGGTCGGCATCGCCTCGGTGCCGATGGTCGGAATGGCGATCGGCGCGCGGCGGGTGGCGCGGGCGCGGCGGATTGCCTGGACGGCAGGCTGTGTCGCCTTCGTGTCGGTCGGTCTGGTCGCCACCGTGATCTCGATTTATCCCGATCTCTGGGTCGAAATCTTCACAAGAGATCCCGGCGTGCGCGCCGCCAGCCGGCAATATTTGTCGACCGCAGCGCCGATGTACGCCTTCATCGGGCTGTCGATCTCGATGTATTTCTCCTCGCAGGGCGCTGCGAAGGTGCTGGGACCGGTGCTGGCGCAAACCGCGCGGCTGGTGTTCGTGGCCGCCGGCGGCTGGTGGCTGTCGACGTACGATGCCACTCCCGCGAACTTCTTCGCGTTGGCAGCAGCCTCCATGGTGGTGCTCGGCGTGTTGTCCGCCGCGAGCGTCATTTTCACGAGATGGGGACCGAAGGGCGGCCCGGTTCCGGATATTCGCCCTGCATTGTCCTGAAGCGCCGCGCGAGCGATTAATGCCGCCGCCGGTGACGCCGGTGGCCGCCGCCGACATTGGCCATCCGCATCAACTGCGGAATCATGCTCATCATCTCGCCGCCGCCTCCGCCGCCGAGCATGCCCACGATGTTGCCGCCACCCATGCCCATGAGATCGCCGCCGCCGCCCATGCCGATCCCGTAACTGTCGGGCGCATAGCCGGCGCCGCCGCCGCCCATCATGCCGCCAAAGCCGCCACCACCGCCCTCCATCATCTGGCCCATCATCGGCCCCATGGTCTGCATCATCATGCCGAAGCGGCGCTTGCCCATCTTCGCCTTCATCATTTCCAACATCGGCGCCATCTGGGTCATCATGTCGCCGCCCCCACCTCCGCTGCCGCCAAAGCCTCCGAATTGGGCCTTCGCCGGCATCGTCGTCAGCGTAAACAACAGCAGCAGCGTGGCTGCCTGGCACACCACCTTGTCAGCTCCAGTCATGATTCCGCTCCCTGTGCGCAAGCTCCGCGAGGTGCGGCGCAAACCGGACGCACAAGGCGAGGCTAGAAGCGGGCGCG
>JANMPW010000438.1:0-17649 GCA_031370065.1 Acidobacteriota bacterium | reverse complement strand
CGGCGGAGGGATCCGCCCCCTCGCGGTGGCGCACGATCGGGAGTTGCAGCCGGTCGGCCCAGGTCTGCAGCTGCTCGATCGCGCCCGCACGAAACGTGTCCGCCGCAGCGAGCAGCACCGCCCTGCCCGCCGCCTTCTCCCACGCCGCGAGCTTGGCCGTGGTCGTGGTCTTGCCCGAACCGTTGACGCCGACGAGAAAGACCACCCGGAGCGGGACCTCGGCAGGACTGGCGGACCTCGGAGCCGAGGTCAGGAGCTTCTCGATCTCGTCGAGAAGCATCGCGCGCAGGGCCGCGAGATCCTTGCGGTCCGAGCCCCCGGCGCGCGTACGGACGGCGTCGGCCAGCGCCGCGGCCGTCTCCGCCCCTACGTCCGCCGCGACCAGCGCCTCCTCGAGCGACTCGAGCACGGTTTCGTCGAAGCCCAGGCCCTCCTTCACCGCGGTCCCGAGCTTGTCGAGGATCTCGGTGTGCGTCATGACGAGACCTCGGCGCACCTTCGCGAAGAAACCGCGGCGCGCGCGCGCCTCGACCGGAGCGTCGTTTCTGGGCTCGTCCGTCATCGTGGAAGGGGGAAGATATCAGGGGGAAATGGAGTCCGTAGTCGGTCGTCCGGAGTGGGCCCCCTACAGACTACAAACCACAGACGACCGACTGATTCACTGCGCCGCCAGCGCCATGTTCTCGAGCAGCAGACGCGCCTTGGCGCCGGTGTCGCCGGCGGGGTCGAGGTCCACGGCCCGCTGCAGGTAGCGCTTTCCGAGATCCGGCTTGTGGAGCGAGACGAGCACCATTCCGAGACGGAGGTTCGCGTCCGGTTTCTGGGGCTCGAGTCTCACGGCGTTCAGATAGTCCTCCGCCGCCCCCTCCAGGGCTCCCGCCGACTCGCGCGCGACGGCCCGCCCGATGAAGGCCGCGTAAGACTTCGGATCGCGTGCAATCGCGATCGCGAACTGCTCCTGCGCGGCCACGTAGTTGCCCTCCCGCTGCCGGAGCCGGCCGAGGTTGAGGGTCGCCGACAGGCGATCGTCCGGATTCTGCGAGGCCTCGGCCGCCGCGAAATCCTCCTCGGCGCCCTTGTACTGGCCGAGCTCCATCCGCGCCACCCCCCGGTTGTTGCGATAGGAGCCGTTCTCGGGCGAGATCGTGAGGGCCTTGTCGAGGGGCACGAGCGCGTCCTTGTACCGCCCCTGCATCACCATGGAGACGCCGAATCCGTCGAGAACTTCCGGGTTCTTGGGATCGTCTTTCAAACAGTCGCGAAACGCCTTCTCGGCCTCCGCGGGCCGCCCGTCGCGCAAGAGCACCTGGGCCATGCGTTCGTTCAAGAGCAGTTCGGCGGAGGTCTTCGGCTTCGCCCTCGGACACCCGGTGGCGAAAAGAGCCACCGCGGCGACCAGGGCGGCGCTCGAAATCCGCCTCATCGCGCCACCGCCCGTTCCGGACGAGCCGCCGGCCCGGCGTCGCCCGGAACGAGGCTTCCCTTCGCGTGCGAGCGCGCGAGCGCCTCGACCACCGCGCCGTCGAACCGCTTCTGCGACATCTCGCGCAGACGCTCGAGGACGTAAGACACTTCCATGGCCTTCTGGTAGGGCCGCGTCGTCGTCATGGCGTCGAACGCGTCGGCCACGGCCACGATCCGCGCCTGCATGGGGATCTGCTCGCCCTTGAGGCCGTCGGGATAGCCGCCGCCCTCCCACCTCTCATGGTGATACTTCATGCCGGGGATGATATCGGCCAGCTGCGGGATTGTCTCCATGATTGCGGCGCCTTTGACCGGATGCGCCTTCATGAGCTCGAACTCTTCGTCGGTCAGCGCCGTCGGCTTGCGGATGATCCGGTCGTCGATGCCGATTTTGCCGACGTCGTGCAAGAGCGCCGAGAGCCGGACCTTGCGCGCTTCGTCCGCGGGCAGGCCCATTTCCTTCGCGATCGCGGAAGAGTAGCGGGCCACGCGCTCCGAGTGGCCCCGCGTGTACGGGTCCTTGGCGTCGATGGCGGCCGCGAGCGCGCGGATCGAGGACAGGAAGAGTTCCTGGTTCTCCCGCGACGCCTTCTGCACTTTCTCGAACGCGTCGCGGATCGAGGCGCTCATGACGTTGAAGTTCTCCGAGAGATCGGCGATCTCGGCAACTCCCATGACCTCGACGCTCGCGCCATACTGGCCCTGGCTGACGGCGCGCGTCGACTCCGCGAGCTGGGCGATCGGCCGCGAGAGGCGCCGCGCGAACAGAAGGCCGAGCAGCAGCGCGCCCGCCAGGCAAGTGGCGCTCCATAGCACCGTGTCCCGGATCATTCGGTCGACGGAGGCGAACGCGATGTCGCGATCGCGCTCGACGAGCACGCCCCACGGCGGATCCCCGACCGGGGCGATGGAGGCCAGCACCGCGCCGGAGGCGGTCGTCTCGGACCGCGTCAGCCGCGCGGGGAATCGAACGAAGTCGGCCACCAGGGAGGACGGATGCGCCCGGCCGCGGCCGCCGGTGGCCGGGGGAAACAGGATCCGGCCCCTCCGGTCCACGAGGGTGGCACGGACCTCGCGCCGCACCTCGTCCTGTAACTCGCGCACGATCGGCTGCCATGACACGAGGGCCTCGACGACTCCGATCCGATTTCCCTTCGCGTCGACGACCGGCTCCGCGAGGACCGCCACGGCCCCGATCTCGGCGACCGCGAACGGATCGCCCGCGTAGCGCACCCCGTCGCGCGCCGTCTCGAAGCCTTTGCGAAACTCGAAATCGATCTCCGGAGAGTGCAGGTCGGGCCCCACGAAGCTGCCCCTGCCCGCGAGATTCACGCCCCGCAGCGCCGCGAGTTGGGCCTGGCCCTTCAGAAGGGTACCGAGGATCTCCGGGCCGTCGGCCGAGCCGAACGGGTCCTTGCCCGTCAGCTGGAGGGCGAGGCGGATGGCGTCGGTCGCCTTGGTCAGCTGCTGCCCCGCGGCGGCGTAGTAGGCGGCGATGTGGTCGGCGATCGCCGCCGACGAGCGGGTCAGGTACTTCTCCTCGAGCGTCTCCAGGGTCCGGCGATTGCGGGCGATGAGCACGGCCTCGGCAACCGCGAGCGGCACGAGGGAAGCCAGGATCAGCGCTCCGGAGAGAAGGACGAAAAGACGGATCCTGCGTCGACCGGGACCCCCACTCACGATAGCGACATTATAGCCGCCGCGTCGAGCCATTCCTCTGCCGGGATCGTCTCGTCCACCCGCGCCTGCCCGATTCTCGCGAGAAGGATGGAGGCGAGGCCCCGCGCCGTCGCCTTCTTGTCACGGGAAAGAAAGGGGCCGAGAAACGCCGGATCCCGCTCGGGCTCCGGAAAGGGGCCGAGGCCTACAAGCACCGCTCGCACAGCAGAAGCGTCCGATTGGGACAGTCCCGCGTGTTTGCCGGAAAGCAGCAGCGCGGCGGCGATTCCCCAGGCCACGGCCTCTCCATGCCGGAGTCGGCCGAATCCCGCGGCCGCCTCGACCGCGTGACCGAGCGTGTGGCCAAAGTTGAGAAGCCGGCGGCGCCCGGAGTCCTTCGGGTCGGAAGCGACGATGCCCGCCTTCACGCGGACGGAGCCCGCAAGCAGATCGAGCAGCGCCGCCTCGTCGCGTGCCAGGATCTGCGGCAGACGGCGCGCCGCGCGCTCGGCGAGCGAGGCGTCTGCGATCCAGGCGTCCTTGTAGGCTTCGACCAATCCGGCCCGATAGTCGCGGTCGGGCAGGGTCGCGGCGGCTGCCGGGTCCACGAGGATCACCGCGGGCGCGTGGTAGGCGCCGAGGAGGTTCTTGCCCAATCGGTGATTGACTCCCGTCTTGCCACCGATCGCGGCGTCCGCCATGCCGGCCGTCGTCGTTGGTATCGCGTTCCAGGCCACCCCGCGGAGCAGGACCGCGGCGGCGAAGCCGACCGTGTCCGTGACGACGCCCCCGCCCACCGCGACGAACGCGTCGTCGCGCCGCACGCCCGCCGCAATCGCGGCGTCGGCGATGCGGGCCACGGTGTCGAGAGTCTTCGCGGACTCGGCGTCGTCGATCGCGAGGTCGAGCAAAAGGCCCGGTCCGAGGGCGCGTCGGATCGGCTCGACCGCCGCGACCGCCGCGGCGGTCGATACGAGGAGGAATCGCCCGGAGGGCGAAACGAGATACTTTCCCGCCTCCCCGAGCAGGCCTCTTCCGACCAAGGCCGTGCTCTGGGACGCCCCTCCCCCGACCGGGATTCGTTCCGGAGGAGGCGCGGTCACTTCTCCGGCCGGATCGGCGGCTCGAAGCCGAGCTCGCGCAGCTGCTGCGCAAAGACGGCCGCCGGGGCCTTCGTCATCAAGCAGGTGCCGGATGTCGTCTTGGGGAAGGCGATGACGTCCCGCAGCGACGTCGCCCCGGCCGCGATCGCGCAGATGCGGTCGAGGCCGAGCGCGATCCCCCCGTGGGGCGGAGCGCCGTATCGGAGCGCGTCGAGCAGGAACCCGAAACGCTCCCTTCCCTCCGTCTCGCCGATGCCGAGGACGCGAAAGACGCGCTCCTGCAGGTCGGCACGGTGAATGCGAATCGAGCCCGACCCGAGCTCCCAGCCATTGACCACGACATCGTAGGCGCGGGCGCGGACGCTCCCCGGATCCGACTCCAGCCGATCGAGGTCCTCCTCGCGCGGGCCCGTGAAGGGGTGGTTCATCGGGAACCACTTCTTGCTCTCGTCGTCGAATCCGAGCAGAGGAAATTCCGTGATCCAGCAGAACGTGTAGCGGGACTCGTCGACGAGCTTGAGCTCCCGGGCGGCCTCGGCGCGCAGGGCGGCGAGCGCTGCGAAAGCGGCCTTCTGCTTGTCCGCGACGATGAGCAGGAGGTCTCCATCCTCAATTTCGGCGAGGTCGAGGAGGCGCTCGACGCGGCCCTCCGGCAGGGCCTTCTTCGCGGGAGAAGTGACTTCCCCTCCCGACTTCTTCGCCCAGAGAAGGCCCGCGGCTCCATGCTCGCGCGCCTTCTCCGTGAGCTCGTCGAGCCGTTTGCGCGAGAACGCCGCGCCGCCCGGCACGCGCAGGCCGCGCACCGTCCCGCCGGAGCCGAGCGCCTTTTCGAACGGCGCAAACCCGGTTCCCGCCGCCTCGTCCGTGAGATCGCAGAGCGGGAGGTCGTACCGCAGGTCCGGCCGATCGGTCCCGTACTTCTCCATTGTCTCCGGGAAGGTCAGGCGCTGGAATGGCCGGGCCACCGCGATTCCAGCCGCGGCAAAGGCCTCGACGAGCAACGCCTCGACGGCGTCGAAGATGTCCTCCTCCGTCGGGAACGACATCTCGAGGTCGATCTGCGTGAACTCGAACTGGCGGTCGGCGCGCAGGTCCTCGTCGCGAAAACAGCGCGCGAGCTGGAAGTAGCGCTCGAAGCCCGAGATCATCAGCATCTGTTTGAAGAGCTGGGGCGACTGAGGCAGTGCGTACCACTGACCGCGGTGCATGCGCGACGGCACCAGGAAGTCGCGTGCTCCCTCGGGCGTCGAGCGCGTGAGCATCGGTGTCTCGATCTCGAGGAACCCGCGCTCGTGGAGCATCTTGCGCACCCGAAAGGCGATCTCGTCGCGCAGGACGAAGTTTTTCTGCATCACCGGCCGCCGCAGGTCGAGGTAGCGGTACTCGAGGCGCAGCTCCTCGGTGGCATTGGTGCGATCCTCGACCACGAAGGGCGGCGTTTCCGAGCGGGAAAGAAACTCGAGGCTCGCCGCGAGGACCTCGATCTCGCCCGTCGGGAGCTGCCTGTTGCGGTGCCCCTCGCCGCGCAGGATGACCTCGCCCTCGATCGCGACGACATCCTCGCTGCGAGCCTCGGCGGCACCGGCGACGGCCCCGGCCGGGCAGCGCGCCTTGTCGAAGACGACCTGCACGAGCCCGCTGCGGTCGCGAACCGTGAGGAAGACGAGCTCTCCCAGGTCGCGTCGGCGGGCGACCCACCCCTTCAGCAGCACGCTCCTGCCGGCGTCGGAGCCGCGCAGGTCGCCGCCGGGCTGCCGGGCCAGCGTCATCGCTCCCTCCCCCCGAGGCGCTCGGGGAGCTCCCCGCGCGCAAACGTCTGCTGCGCCCCCGAGGCCAGGTCCTTCATCGTCACGGTGTCGCCTTCCCGCTCCCGGGAACCCAGGAGCACCGCGTGAATGGCGCCCACGCGAAACGGATGATGGGTTGGGTCCCTGGCAATCTGCCCGGCGCGGCCGAGTCCCCTGGCAATACCACGGCCGGAATAGTCGCTTTCCACGACCGCGTCGGGCAGGAGTCCCCGAATCTGATCGGACACGGAGAGCGCATAAACGAACTCGCCCGGCCCGTCGGGAATCACGACCACGAGCGTCTTCGGCGGCCGGACGTCGCCCGTCGTCGCTCCGACCAGCCGGTCCTCGCCGATGGCAAATCCGACCGCGGGCGTCGGAGGACCACCGAGCTCGGCCACCAGGTCGTCGTAGCGCCCGCCGCCGAGCAGAGCATTCTGCGCGCCCAGCCGCTCGGAAGCCACCTCGAAGACGGTGAGCGTGTAGTAGTCGATGCCGCGAACGATCGCCGCGCTCTCCGCGAAGCGGACTCCGGCCAGCGCGAGGAGCCGCTTCAGCTCCTCGTGGTGTTCGCGGGAGCCCTCGTCCAGAAAATCGAGGGTCTTCGGCGCGCCCTCGAGGATCGTCCGCGCCTCCGGGTCCTTCGAGTCGAAGAGCCGCAGCGGGTTCTCCTCGAGGCGTTTGCGGTCCTCGGTCCCGAGGCGGTCCGCGTGAGGTCGCACGTGCTCCTGCAGCGCCTTCGAAAACGCCACGCGTGCGGCCCCCTTTGGAATGCAGTTGATCGTCGCGACGGCGTCGGTGAACCCGAGCGCATGGAGAAATGCGAAGAGCATGCCGAGCACTTCGGCGTCCCCCACCGCACCGGGCACCCCCAGGAGCTCGACGCCGATCTGGCGAAACTCCCGGTATCGCCCGGCCTGGGGCTGTTCGTAACGAAACTGGGAGCCCGCGTACCAGAGGCGCACCGGCTTCGTCATCTCCTGGATGCCCTTCTCGACGAGCGCGCGCACGACGCCGGCGGTGTTTTCCGGGCGCAACGTGAGCGAGCGCCCCTTGCGATCGTGGAACGTGTACATCTCCTTGTGGACGATGTCGGTCGTCTCGCCAACCGAGCGCGCGAAGAGCTCGGTCGACTCGAATGTGGGCGTGCGAATCTCTCCGTAGCCGAAAGATCCGAAGACCCGCCGCGCAACGGCTTCGACCGCGGCGAACTTTTCGCTGTCGGGCGGAAGCAGGTCGTGGGTCCCCTTGGGCGCCTTCAATCGTGCCGTCATCGCGCCCACTTCCCGTCGACCTTGAAGTACTCCTCTTTGTACCCGAGGTAGTTGAGATGATACCGGCGCAGATCCGCGGCCTCGGCGTCCGAGAGCACGCGGACCTGCCGGGCGGGCGACCCGAGCCAGAGCGTGCGCGCGGGCACGATCGTCCGCGGCGTCACCAGGGCCCCAGCTCCGATGAACGCCGACTCGCCAACCTCGGCCGCGTCCATGACGGTGGCGCGGATGCCGATCAGGGCCCCCTTTCGCACTGTCGCGCCGTGCACGATGGCGCCGTGGCCGAGCGTCACCTCCTCCTCGAGGATCGTCGGATGCGTCCCCTGCGTGACGTGGATCGCGCAGTTGTCCTGGATGTTCGTGCGCGCGCCGATGCGAATGAAGTGGCAGTCGCCGCGAACGACCGAGTTGTACCAGATGGACACGTCGTCGCCGAGGACGACGTCTCCGATCACGGCCGCGGTCTCCGCGAGGTAGACGCGCTCTCCCAGCCTGGGATGTTTTCCGGCGTATTCTCTGAGGATGCCCATAAAAACGGGCAATTTAGCATGGAATCAGCGGACCGCGAGCCACGGGAAGGCGCCCTCGCGCAGAACGCGCGGCGGATCAACGGTCGCATCGAGGAGCGTCGAGGCAAGGCCGCCCGCCGTCCTTCCTCCGTCGACGAACACGTCAATCTCGCCCGGCATGAGCCGCACGGCCTCCTCGGGATCCGAGCACGGAGGTTCGCCGGAGCGGTTGAAGCTGGTGCCCGTGACCGGCCCGATCCGCGCGAGCAGATCGCGTAGCGCCGCGTGCGCCGGAATGCGCACTCCGAGCGAGAGAGTGTCGCGCGAAGCGGGGATCGGCGCCGACAGCGGCAGGATGACCGTGAGCGCGGCGGGCCAGATCGCGAAGAATCGGTCGAGGCTCGCCGGGGTCGCCACCACCCCGAGCGGCGCGAGCTGCCGCCGCGCGCCGAAGAGGGCGAGCAGCGGTTTGGCCGCATCCCGCCTCTTCAGGGCGAGCACGCGCCGCACACCCACTTCGCTCTTTGGATCGGCCGCGAGCCCGTAAAAGGTCTCCGTCGGGATCCCCGCAATTCCCCCGCGCGCGAGCAAAGCCCGGAGCGCGGCGATCTCGTCGGGCGACGCCAGAAGATCTTCGATGCGGACGCGGCGCACGGTCACCCGCCGACGTAGCGGTCGTAGTAGGAGCGCGCGCGAGCCGGATCGTCCGTGCCGCGCACCACGCAGCGCCCGTCCGGAAACACGGTCAGGCTCAGGTCCTCGATGTCGGCGTTCAAGAGTTGCGGCGACCGGCGGACCCGGCCAAGCGGCGCCAGGCGCCGCTCCAGGGTGTCGAAGTCGGGGCGCGTGCGCTGCGCCGGGGTGATCTGCACGGACTGGCGCCCGCAGAGCTTGACCGTCTCCGCGGCGCCTTCGCCCTCGAGGGCCGGGAACCGCTGCCCCGAGCAAACGGGGCATGCGATGGATGGCCGCGCCCCTTCGAAGAGCCGCCGCGAACGAAAGCCCCCGGACCAGACCGTAAAGGTCAGAATGCCGCGCACGGGAGCCTCGCCCGCGGCGAGGCGAACGACCTCGGTCATCGCGAGCGAGGCCACGAGGGGCGGAAGGGTCGGTACTACTCCGGCCGTGTCGCAGGTCGGCCCGGACCCCGCGGGCGGCAACACTTCGAGAAAGCACCTCAGGCAAGGCGACTTGCCCGGCAGCGACACCGCGACACGACCTTCATCCCCCACGCAGGCCGCATAAATCGAGGCAAGCCCGAGCGCATGCGCCGTGTCGGAGACGAGCAGCCGCGTCTCAAAATTGTCCGAGCCGTCGAAAACGACGTCATGGCCGGCAAGAAGCTCTCGGGAATTCCTGTAGTCGAGATCCGCCACGATCGCCGCTACGGGGATTGCCGGATCGATCTCAGCGAGGCGCGCGGCGGCGGCTTCGGCCTTCGGGGCGACCCGCGCCGCGTCGTCCGCGTCGAAGAGGAACTGGCGCGCGAGGTTCGAGGGCTCGACCACGTCCCGATCGATCAGCGTAATCCGGCCGAAGCCGGCCCGCACCGCCATCTCGGCCGCGGCGGCGCCGACGGCCCCCACGCCCACGAAAGCGATCGAGAATCGTCCGATCCGTTCTTGCCCCTCCGCGCGGATGCCAGGAAAAAGGATCGACCGCGAGTACTTCTCCCTCTCCCCGCGGGAGAGGGTGGGGGTGAGGGGCGCCTCCCCGCCGCTCATCGCGCCGCGGCCTCGAGCAGCGTCCGCGCGTGCTTCAACGCCGTATCCGGCACCTTCTCCCCCGCCAGCATGCGCGCGATCTCGGCCACGCGCTCGCGACCCTCGAGCAGGCGCACCGACGCGACCGTCCGGCCGCCCGCCTCGCGCTTCTCGGCCAGGAAGTGCCGGTCGGCGAGCGCCGCGATCTGCGGTACGTGCGTCACGCACAGGACCTGGTCGTGCACCGCGAGGTCCCGCAGCTTCTTCCCGACGACCTCCGCCGCGCGCCCGCCGATGCCCGCGTCGACCTCATCGAACACGAGCGTTCGGCCTCCCCCCTTGCGCCCCGCGGCCACCGAGCGGATCGCGAGTTGGAGCCGCGAGAGCTCCCCTCCCGAGGCGATCTTCTCGAGCGGCTTCTCCGACTCCCCCGGATTCGGGGCGAACAGGAAGGACGCCGTCTCGGCACCGGCAGCCCGCGGAGACTCTTCGGGCAAGGGCTCGAGGGCGACCCGCAGGCGGGCCTTCTCCATGGCGAGGCCCTGGAGCTGCCTCTCGACCGCCGCCGAAAAGCGCGGCGCGGCCGCGCGGCGCCTTGCCGACAGCGCCGCCGCCGCATCGCGATACAACGCGCGCGCCACGGAGTCCTCCTTCCGGCGCCGATCCAGCGCGTCCTCGATGTGCGCCAGCTCCCCATGCTCGGCCTTGAGCGCCGCGAGCTTGCCCAGGATCTCGGCGACGGAGCCTCCGTACTTGCGCTTCAACCGGGCAATCTGCTCGAGCCGCGACTCGAGCGCCGTGAGCCGTTCCGGATCGGCCTCGATGGACTTCGCCGCGTCGCGCGCGGCGGCGGCGAGGTTCGATGCGGCGCTTGAGCTCCTCGGCCTCGTCGCGGTGGGCCGCTTCCCTCGGATCGATCGCCGCGAGCTCGGCGAAGGCCCGTGCGGCCTCGCCGACCCGGTCCGCCGCCGAGCCTTCGTCCTCGGAAAGGGCGCTAAGCGCCGTCTCCCCGGCGCGGCGGATGCGGTCCGCGTGGAGAAGGCGCTGCCTCTCGACCGGGAGCTCGGAATCCTCCCGTTCGAGGAGTGCGACCGATTCGATCTCGCGAACCTGGAACTCCAGCATCTCGAGCCGCGCCCCGCGCTCGCGGCCAGAGGCTTCGAGCGCCGCCAGTTGCTCGCGGGCCTCCCTCCAGCGCTCGGCCGCCCGGGCCGTCGCGTCCCGATGCGCCTCCGCCTCCGCGAAAGCATCCAGGAGCTCGAGCGCGGCCCCGGCATCCCCGAGCTCCTGCTCTGAGTTCTGGCCGTGGATCGCGACGAGCCGCTCCCCAATTCGAGCGAGCGTGCGCACCGCGGCCGGCTCGTCGTCGACGAAGGCACGTCCCTTCCCGTCCGGCGCCAGCTCGCGGCGGAGCAGGATCGTTTCGTTCCCGGGCAGGCCCGCCCGCACAAGCTCCGCACGGACGCCAGCGTCCGCGTCGAACTCGCCGGCCACCGTCAGGCGCGACGCGCCCTGGCGCATGAGCTCGGCCGAACCGCGGCCGCCCGACAGCAGCGTGAGCGCGTCCACGAGGATGGACTTGCCCGCCCCGGTCTCGCCCGTGATGACCGTCAGCCCGGCCGAGAGGTCGATCTCGAGGTCCTCGACGATCGCGAGATTCCTGACCGTCAAGCGACGTAGCACGAAGGGAAGTCTACCGTTAAGTGTCGCCCACGACAGGCCACAGACTGCAGACGACAGACCTACGTTTTCACGCTCTTCTGCCCGATCAGCTTGGCCGGAACGCCGCCGACGATCCAGCCGGCCTCGACGGGCTTCGAGGCCACGCCCATGGACCCGACGATCGCGTCGTTGGCAACCTTGACCCCGGCCAGGATGACGGAGTGGTACGTGATGCGCGCCCGCGCGCCGATCTCGGTCTTGTGCAGCCCCACGTCGTGGATGTCCTCGACGGCATGCGAGTGCGAATAGATGTTGGCGTAGTCCGAGATCGAGGCGTCGTCTCCGATGACGACCTCGGCCCGATCGTCGATGAGCACGTTGCGGTGGATCGTCACGCCGTCGCCGACCGTCAGGTTGTAGCCGAAGGAGAACTCCACCCCGTGAAAGATGCGGACGTTCTTGCCGCATTTCTTGAAGACGCGATGCGCCAGCATGAAACGCATGTGCGTTCCGAGCCGGACGTTCCTTCCAACCGGGGAATGGTCGAACATCTGCCAGAACCAGAGCAGCGGCTTGACCCGCGCCCACTTCGCGAGATCGATCTCCCGGTAATACTCGGCCTCCATCGTCGCGTTGCGGGGGTCGAAGGAGGCGACCAGGGATTTCGTCGCGAGCGGGACGTCGGGGTCGGCGATCAGGGCGTCGTGATCGATCCCGCGGCCGAGGTAGAGCTGTGCGAGAGCGTCCCGAACGACCAGGTTCGCATCCTGCTTCGGGTCGTCGAGGTTCTCGGCGAGCTGCGCGATGAAGCGAGGAAAGATTTCTTCGCCAGCAGGACCGATCTTGAAATCGCGCAGGGGCATGGTGTCCGCGACCGTAACAAAGCGACCGGGGCGAGTCAAACCCGCATCAGCCTCCGAAGCGCCGCTTCAGGAACTCCATCGTCAGCGCGACACCGAACCCCGAGGCGCCGGCCGGCCAACCGCTCTGCTCCTTCTCGAAGTGCGCGACCGCGGCCACGTCCAGGTGCGCCCAGGCAACCCCTTCGGGCGCGAACTCCTTCAAAAACACACCGGCGTTGATCGTGCCCGCGCTGCGGCCGCCCGTGTTCTTCATGTCGGCCCATTCCGACTTCAGATTTTCCCGGTACTCGTCCCAGAGGGGCAGCCTCCACAGCCGCTCGCCCGTCGCTTCGCCGGCCGCAACGAGCTCGCCCGCGAGGCGTTCGTCCGACGTCATGAGGCCGGCGCACTCGTGCCCGAGCGCGATGAGCACCGCGCCGGTCAGGGTGCCGTAGTCGATCAGGACGTCCGGACGGAACTTCCCGGCATACGAGAGGGCGTCGGCGAGGACGAGCCGGCCCTCCGCATCGGTGTTATCCACCTCGACGGTCTTGCCGCTGCGCATCCTCAAGATGTCGCCCGGGCGCGTGGCCGAGCCGCCCGGCATGTTCTCGGTGACGGGCGCGAGCGCCACGACGTGGACCGGCAGCTTCAACCCGCGCGCGGCCGCAAGGCACGCGAAGACTGTCGCCGCGCCCATCATGTCGTACTTCATCTCGCCCATCGAGGCGGCGGGCTTGAGAGAAAGCCCGCCCGAATCGAACGTGATTCCCTTGCCGACGAGCACCACGGTCCCCCGTGACTTCTGCGGCGCGTGCTGGCCGACGAGGAACACGGGAGGCCGGGCGCTTCCCGCGTTAACGCCGAGGAGGCCGCCCATCTTCTCCTTCTCGATCTCGCGCTTGTCGAGGACCCTCAGGCGGAAGCCGCCCCGCGCGGCCAGGGCCCTGGCCTCCCGGGCGAGATCCACCGGGCCGAGGTCGTTGCCCGGCGTGTTGCCGACGTCGCGCGCCCACCGCACCCCGTCTGCGACGGCCTCGGCTTCCCGAAGAGCCTGTGCGACTGCGCGCGCCGTGTGACCCGGTGGAGGGATGACGACCGCCCGGACTGCGCTGGCGGGCCCCGTCTTCTTCGACTTGTACCGGTCGAAAGAGTAGTCCGCAAGCGTGATGTGCGGCAGCAGGGCCCGGAAGGCGGGCTCGGCCACCCCCTCGTCGAAACACAGCGCGACCGTCCGCTGTGGCTGCCGCAAGGCCCTTTTCACCGCCTGGCGCAGCGTCGATCGCAGGCGGAACGCGGGCGCCGGCCCACGGCCGAGACCGCAGAGCGTCCAGCCGCCCTCCTCCGCGATTTCGCCGGCCTTGCCGCGAAACTCCGCCGCCTTCACAGCGGGCCGCAGCCTTGCGCGCAGGGCCGCCGGCGCTCCGGCCGACGGGTCGCGGCCCTCGTGGAGAAACGCGATGCACCGCGCCGCGGCGGCCGGGGAAAGAGTGTCGCTCAGACGTACGCGCATGGCAAAGGACGATAACAGAGCGGCATTGCAAACCTCGCTTTGTGCTAACTTTTGCGGCCCGTGACGACCATCACAGAAACCCATCTGTCCGGCGCGCGCCTTTCCCGCCGCGGCAAGGTGCGCGAGCTCTACGATCTCGGCGCCTCTCTATTACTTGTCGCGAGCGACCGGATCTCGGCCTTCGACGTCGTGCTGTCGCCAGGGATCCCCGACAAAGGCAAGATACTCACGCAGTTGTCCAATTTCTGGTTCCGGAAGTTCTCGGACATCGACAACCACCTGATCGAGACCGACATCGCGGCCTTTCCCGAAGAGCTGAAGCCGGACGCCCCGATACTCGCCGGACGATCCGTCATCGTCCGCAAGTGCGAGGTCGTTCCCTTCGAGTGCGTGGCGCGCGGGTACCTGGCCGGGTCCGGCTGGGCCGAGTACCGCAAGACCGGCCGTGTCTGCGGCATCCGCCTTCCCGACGGCCTCCGCGAGGCTGACAAGCTCCCGGAGCCGATCTTCACGCCGGCGACCAAGGCCGAAACGGGCCACGACGAGAACATCTCCTTCGAGACCATGGCGCGTGCCCTGCCAGCGGGCGAGGCCGAGCGTCTGCGCGACATGACGCTCTCGCTCTACAAGCGGGCGAGCGAATACTCGGCCTCCCGCGGCCTCATCCTCGCCGACACCAAGCTCGAGTTCGGCCGGCTCGACGGCCGCATCGTCTGGATCGACGAGGCTTTCACGCCGGACTCGTCGCGCTACTGGGACATGGCCCGCTACGCGCCGGGCAAGGGGCAGCCTTCCTTCGACAAGCAGTTCGTCCGCGACTGGCTCGAGTCGACCGGCTGGGACAAGAAGCCTCCCGCTCCCAGGCTGCCCGAGGGCGTCGTGCGCACCACGCGCGAGAAGTACCTCGACGCCTACGGCAAGCTCACGGACACGATGCCGGAGTATCTGGGGTCGTAGGGCTACGACTTCGCCGACAGCTCCGCCAGGAAACTCGCCACCCGATCCACCGGCCGGCACGCGAGATCCGGGAAGCTCGCCGCGTCCCCCGCGTTGCCCGAGGGCAGGTAAACGCGGCCGAATCCGAGCGCGGCCGCCTCCTTGAGGCGCGAGGCCCCGGCCGGCACGCGCCGAACCTCCCCGAGCAGCCCGATCTCGCCGAAGAAAACGCTTCCGTCGGGAAGGGGCTTCGATCGCGCGGAAGAGACGAGCGCCGCCACGATGGCGAGGTCCGCGGCCGGCTCCGTCACCTCGAGCCCGCCGGTGCACGACACGAAGATCTCGCGCAACGAGAGGGCGAGCCCCGATCCCTCGAGGACCGCCAGGAGCAGCGCCAGGCGGCCGCCGTCCACGCCGATCGCCACCCGCCGGGGCGAGCCAGCCGAGGCCGCGCCGACGAGGGCCTGGATCTCGACAAGCACCGAGCGCGCGCCCTCGCGGGCCGCGGTCACGGCGCTGCCCGGCAGCCCCGGACGCCGCTCCGCAAGCAACGCCGCCGACGCGTTCGGAAGCTCCGCGAGGCCCTCCCCGGTCATTTCATAAAGCGCGATCTCGTCCACGGGGCCAAACCGATTCTTCGTCGCCCGCAGGAGCCGCCGCGACGAGCCCCGGTCCCCCTCGATCGACACGACCGCATCCACGAGATGCTCGAGCGATTTTGGGCCCGCCAGCGACCCATCCTTCGTCACGTGGCCGACCAGGAGCACCGGGACGCCGCGCGACTTCGCGTAGCGGGTCAGCTCCGAGGCCGCGGCCCGGACCTGCGAGACGGTGCCCGGCGCGGACGTCAGCGACGGCTCGCGGACCGCCTGGATGGAATCGATCACGACGACCGCGGGCGACCGCGCCTGGGCCTCCGCGATGATCCGGGACACGTCCGTCTCCGCCAGGACCAGGAGCCGCCCTTCGTGAATGCCGAGCCGGCCGCCCCGCAATCGCACCTGCGGTGCTGACTCCTCCGCGCTCGCGTAGAGCACGTCGCGCGACTGGACGGCCAGCCCCCTTCCCGCCTGCAGCAGCAGCGTCGATTTTCCGATCCCCGGCTCGCCGCCGAGCAGCACAACCGAGCCGGGCACGAGGCCGCCGCCGAGGACGCGGTCGAGGCCGGGAAGCCCGGTTGCAAGGCGGGGCCGGTCCTCGAGATCGATCTCGCCGATCGAGACCGCCTGGGACGATGCGTCGCCCGCGGGCGCGCGCACAGCCGCCGCGCGGACCTCCTCCATGAAGGAGTTCCACTCGCCGCACTCCGGGCAGCGGCCGAGCCACTTCGGCGATGCCGAGCCGCAGGACTGGCAGGCAAATAGGGTCGTGGCTTTCGCCGCCATCGCTTACGCGCCTCCCACCGTGTACACGCGGGCGACGCGGGGGCCGATACCGCAGAGGATCTCGTAGGGAATGGTCCCCGCGGCACCGGCAAGGTCCCAGGCCGTCACGGCTTCGCCGCCCTGGGCCCCGAGGCACACGACGCGATCGCCGCGCTGTGCGCCGGAGCCGGTCGCGTCGACGAGGGTGACGTCCATGCTGATCGCTCCCACGACCGGGGCGCGTCTGCCGCGCAGGAGCACACCGATCTTTCCCGAGAGGGCGCGGCGGAAACCGTCATGGTATCCGATCGGAATCACGGCGACGGTTGTGTCGCGCGAAGCGATGAAACGGCCTCCGTACCCGAGCGGCGTGCCCGCGGGAACGGGCCGCACGGCAACGACCGTCGATTCGAGCGTCATCGCCGGGATGAGACCGGCTCCGCCGAGGGTCGGCGACGGTGGAACACCGTAGAGGGCGAGGCCGGGCCGCACCGCCTCGAGCCACGCGCCCGAGTGACCGAGCACTCCCGCGGAGTTGGCAGCGTGCACGGTCCCGGAAGCGACTCCGGCCGCGCGAAGCCGCTCCACGCACGCGAGTAGCGCCCCAACCTGCCGCCCGGTCTCGGGCGAGGAGGGATCATCCGCACACGAAAGATTCGCAAACGTGCCAGCAAGACTGAGCCGCGGCGAAGCCTTCAAGACGGCGATCACCGCATCGAGCTCGTCGGGCCGGATCCCGGCGCGGCCCATGCCGGTATCGAGCTCGAGGTGGACCCCCACAGGCTCGGGCAACCCCATCGTCGCTTGCGCGATCGCCCGAGCCTGCGCCAAATCGTAGAGCGTGGGTGTCAGGCCATAAGCGCGCTGGCGCGGTAGATCCGAAGGCTCGGCGTGGGAGAGCAGCAGGACCTCGCCTCGCACGCCGGCGCGCCGGAGGGCGACCCCTTCTTCCGTGTTCGCCACGGCGAAATGGGCCGCGCCCTCGCTGGCGAGGCGCATCGCGACTTCGGGCGCACCGTGCCCGTACGCATTCGCCTTGACCACCGCGTACACCGCGCGGCCCGGGCCGACACGCTCGCGCAGCAGCCGGTAGTTCGAGGCGATCGCGTCGAGGTCGATCGTTGCCCATGCGGGCGGTCGAGAGTCGAGGGTCGAGAGTCGAGGGATCAAGCTGAACGCGATTCTCGCCTCGCCGGCGCCAAACTCCACACCGTACTCTCGACTCTAAACCTTCGGCCCTCGACTAGAACGGCTGCCCCTCCGGCTGGGCTTGTGGCCCGCCGGCGTAGTTGGCGAAAGTCATGTGGTCGGCGAGAAAAACGACGGGGAAGTCGCCGGTGGGGCCATTGCGCTGCTTGGCGATGATCACGTCGGCGATGCCCTTGCGCTCGGTCTCCTTGTCGTACAGCTCTTCGCGGTACAGGAAGATGACCATGTCGGCGTCCTGCTCGATCGAGCCGGAGTCGCGCAGGTCCGCGAGCTGGGGCTTGCGCATCTCGCCCTTGCGCTGCTCGGGCTGTCGGGAGAGCTGCGACAGGGCGATGATCGGAACGCGCAACTCCTTGGCGAGCAGCTTCAGGCCGCGCGAGATCATCGAGACTTCTTGCGTGCGGTTGTCGAAACGGCCGTGGCCGGCCATCAGCTGCATGTAGTCCACGATCAGCAGATCGAGGCCCTTCTCGCGCTTGAGGCGTTGCCCTTTCGCGCGCATCTCGGGGACGTTGAGCGCGGCGCTGTCGTCGATGTAGAAGCGGGCGCCGTGGATCTTCGACTGAGCGAGAACCAGCCGCTGCATGGCCTCCTTGGAGGCGTAGCCGTCGCGGACCTTCTTGG
>JANMPW010000426.1:0-1808 GCA_031370065.1 Acidobacteriota bacterium | reverse complement strand
CTGGGACCGGGTCGAAGCGGCCCGGAAGGCCATGCCGGCGAGGACGGAGCCCGTGCCGTTCTCGAAGCCCTAGGGTCCGGTCCGGGTTCTTATATGATCCGCCCCCTATGTTGACGCAACTGCTTCAGACCACCCCCGCCTCGGGCGGGCCCGCGGGAGGTCTCCTCCAGTTTCTCCCGATGGTGTTCATCTTCGTCATCTTCTATTTCCTCCTGATCGCGCCCATGCGCAAGAAACAGAAGAAGACGCAGCAGATGCTCTCGAAGCTCAAGAAGGGCGACGAGATCATCACGGGCGGAGGCATCTTCGGCCGCATCACGGCCCTCGACGAGGAGCGCGGCTTCGTGATCCTGCAGATCTCGGACAACACGAAGATCAAGGTGCTGCGCAGCGCGATCGGTGGCCTGGCCGGAGAGCCCGAGGCAACGTCAGGCCCGACAGGAACTTAAGCCGACAGCTCGTAGCTGACAGCGGACCGCGGTTCCTGTAGACTCCGGCGTTCTTTTTTGGAGGGAGATTTGGGCAAAAAGCTTCGTTGGCGCGTTCTCTTGATCGTCCTCGTGTTGGTCGGCGCGATGGCCGGCTACGTGGCGACCGGGTACGCCCACGCTCGAAAAGACTGGACGGGCACGGGCTCTCCGGGCCTCAAGGATGCGCTCAAGAGCGCGATCAAGCTCGGACTCGACCTGCGTGGGGGCATCCACCTCGTGCTGCAGGTCAACACGGCCGACGCCGTGAAGGCCGAGCGCAACGACGCCATCGAGACGCTGAAGGGCCAGACGAAGGACGTTGGCGTCGGTGCCGTGGAGCTGCCGACGGACACGACTTTTTTGATCACGATCACGCCCCGGACCGACCAGACGAAGCTCGAGGAGGCCGTCAAGCGCTTTCTGCCCGACTGGAACTACAGCACGGCCGGCGGAAAGTGGACGTTCGCTCTCAAGGACCCCCCGCGGCGGCAGATGGAAGACAACGCCGTCGCTCAGGCGGTCGAGACGATCCGCAACCGCGTGGACGAGTTCGGTGTCTCCGAGCCGCTGATCGCGCGCCAGGGCGCCGATCGGATCCTCGTGCAGCTGCCGGGCATCGACGACCCCAAGCGCGTCAAGGACCTCATCAAGAACACGGCCTTCCTCGAGCTCACGCTCGTCGAAAATGGGCCCTCGACCGAATCGGCCCTGAAGGCGGGCTTTGCCGGTGGCACGATCCCTCCGCAGTTCAAGCTCGTCGAAGCCAAGACCGAGGCCGGAGGCCGCGAGCGGTCGTACTACGTCGTGCGGCGCCAGGCGGTCATCACGGGCCGCGACCTGAAGAACGCGCGCCCGACGCAGGGCCAGTTCGGTTCGCATTCGATCACCTTCTTCCTGACGGCGAGCGGCTCGCAGAAGTTCGGCGAGGCCACGGGCGCCAACATCGGCAAGCACCTCGCGATCGTCCTCGACAACCGGGTGCAGTCGGCGCCGAACATCAAGGACCGCATCACGGAGCAGGGCGTCATCGAGGGCAGCTTCTCGCCGGAAGAGGCCAACGACCTCGCGCTCGTGCTGCGCGCCGGCGCGCTGCCGGCGGGCCTGACCTACCTCGAGGAGCGGACGGTCGGCCCGTCGCTCGGCCTGGACTCGATCCGCAAGGGCATCACCGCCTCGGTGGTCGGCGCGCTGATCGTTTTCGTCGCGATGGCCGTCTACTACAGGCTGGCCGGCTGGAACGCCGTGATCGCCCTCATCCTGAACGCCCTCCTGCTGGCCGCGGCGATGGCCCTTTTCGAGGCGACGCTGACGTTGCCGGGCATCGCCGGCTTCATCCTG
>JANMPW010000384.1:0-2759 GCA_031370065.1 Acidobacteriota bacterium | reverse complement strand
GGCTCTTGCGCAGGCGCCGGTTCATCGGAAAGAGCATGAAGGCGAGGAGGAACGCCCAATAGATCGACCCGAAGAACGGGCTGAAGATGATGTACAGGAGATAGGCCAGGATCGCCACCACGGCAAGGCCGAACACGCGGGTCGAAAACTGGTCCTGTTGGGGCAAGAAGCCTCCGTGATCGGATGCTAGCATCCGCCGCCATGAGCCCGGAGGAGGCTCCCGACCGACTGAATGCGGCGTGCCTTCCTGCGCTGCAGAACGCCGCCGGCGTGCAGGAAGCCGGCCTGTCCGACGCGGCCCGGTGGGCCCTGCGCCGGGTCGAAGGGCGTCCCCTGTAAACTCTCGCGTCCGGAATCGAAAGGAAACCCGACCATGGATCACTCGCACACGGCTCTCTATGTGTTTGCATTCCTGCTCTCGCTGATTCTTTCGGGATTCTTCGCCGGTTCCGAGACGGCCCTCGTGGCCCTCGGCCGCATCGACCTCCAGGCCATGCGGGAAAAGGGCGACCGGCGCGGCGCCATCATCCGGGACCTCAAGGCGCACACGTCGCGGCTGCTCGCGGTCATTCTCATCGGACAGAACCTCTTCCTCTCGGCCGCGTCGGCCTCGGCAACGACGCTCGCGACCGGCTGGTTCGGCCCGCAGTACGGGGTCATCCTCTCCGTGCTCTTCTCCACGGTCACCCTCTTTGTTTTCGCCGAGATGACGCCCAAGGCGATCGGCGCCGCCTCCCCGGCGGCCGTCGCCCGCGCGGTGGCAATTCCGCTGTCCTGGATGATGAAGGTCCTCTCTCCCGTCGCGGAGGTCTGCGTGAAGCTCACGAACTCGCTGCTGCGCCTCTTCGGGACGCCGGAGGTGCGGCCGGGCCTGACCGAGGAGGAGCTCAAGAGCGTCTTCAACCTCGGGGCCGACGAGGGCGTCATCCACCGTGAGGAAAAACGCCTGCTCCACAAGGTGGTCGAGTTCGGGGACAAGACCGTTCGCGACATCATGGTGCCGCGCACGAAGATCGTGGCCCTACCCGAAACGGCGAGCTTCGCCGACGTGCGGGCGCTCCTGCGGGAACAGAAGCTCTCGCGCCTGCCCGTCTACCGCGGCTCGATCGACAACGTCGTCGGCATCCTCCACGCCAAGGACCTCTTCGACCTCTCCGATGCCGATGAGAAGAGCTTCGAGCTTGCGAAGTACGTCGACCCGCCTTTCCTCGTCCCCGAGTTCAAGCGGGCCGAGGACATGTTGCGCGAGATGCGCCGCCGCCAAACGCACATGGCGATCGTCGTGGACGAGCACGGCGGGACCGCGGGTCTCGCAACCATCGAGGACGCCATCGAGGCGCTGCTCGGACAGATCCAGGACGAATACGACGAGGAGCAGCCGGAGTTCGTCGCGGCCGGCGACCGCAACTACCTGCTCGACGGAGGCCTGCGGCTCGACGACGTGGAAGAGCAATTCGGCATCGCTCTGCCCCGCGACGAGGCCGAGACCATCGCCGGCCACCTGATGCTCCGGTTCGGGCGCATCCCCCGCAAGGGCGAACGCTGGAAGGGCCGCTTCGCCGACTTCGTCATCGAGGATGCGACTCCGACCGCAATCCGAAAAGTCCGGATGATCCTCCCGGCTGCCCCGGAGAAGAGGGAGCTGCAGTGAGCGCGACCCGCACCGTCACGCTGATCCGGGGCGATGGAATCGGTCCCGAGGTTGCCGACGCCGTCGTCGCCATCCTGGAGGCCGCGCGCGCGCCGCTCGCCTTTGAAGAGGTCGTCGTCGGCCGCGAAGCCGAGCAACGGGAGGGCGATCCCCTGCCGCCGGCCGCCCTCGCCGCGATGCGGAAGACCGGCCTGGCACTCAAGGGCCCCGTCGGGACGCCGATCGGAAAGGGCTTCCAGTCCGTCAACGTGCGCCTGCGCCAGACCTTCGAGCTCTACGCCAACCTTCGCCCGGTCAAGAACGTCCCCTCGGTCGAGAGCCGGTTCCAGGGCGTGGACCTCGTCGTCGTCCGGGAAAACACCGAGGACCTCTACAGCGGCCTCGAGCACATCGTCGTTCCGGGCGTGGTCGAGTCGCTCAAGATCATCACAGAGGTCGCCTCGACCCGGATCGCCCGGTTCGCCTTCGAGTACGCGCGCGCCAACGGCCGCCGCCGCGTCACGGCCATCCACAAGGCCAACATCATGAAACTCTCCGACGGGCTGTTTCTCGACTGTTTCCGAAGGGTCGCCGAGGACTACCCCGACATCGGCGCCGACGACCGCATCGTGGACGCCACGTGCATGCGGCTGGTCATGCAGCCCGAGACATTCGATATCCTCCTCCTCGAGAATCTTTACGGCGATATCGTGTCGGACCTCGCGGCCGGCCTCGTGGGAGGCCTGGGCGTCGTCCCCGGCGCCAACCTCGGGGCGAACGCCGCGATCTTCGAGGCTGTGCATGGGACCGCGCCGGACATCGCCGGCCAGGACAAGGCGAACCCGATGGCGCTCCTGATGTCCGCCATCCTGATGCTGCGTCACCTCGCCCTGCCCGATCTCGCCGATCGCATCGAAGCGGCACTGTTCGACACGCTCCGGGCCGGAATCAAGACCGCCGATATCGGCGGCACGGCGGGAACGAAGGAGTTCACGCGGGCGGTCTCGGAGAGACTGTAGGCCTCGACCCTCGACTAGTAGAGCTCCACCTTAGGAATCATGAGGGCCCGCACGGCGCAATTCCCGTGGACCCTGGCCTGGCACCCGAGCCGCCGGCCATCTCCCATGTC
>JANMPW010000371.1:0-4695 GCA_031370065.1 Acidobacteriota bacterium | reverse complement strand
GACTCTTCCGACGCTTCCAGACCGGGCGGGTGCAGAACTATGCGCTCGTGATGGGTGGTGGCTTGTTCTGCCTCGTGGCGGTCTATTTGTTGTTTCGCTGAGGAGTTGAGGTCATGAGTTCGAGTCGTACCGAGGAACGCGCATGCAGCTGTTGAACCAGATTCCGATCCTGTCGCTCATCACCTACATCCCGCTACTCGGGGCGCTCGCACTGATCTTCCTCTTCCCGAAGGAGAAGACGGGGCCGATCAAGGCCTTTGCGACGTTGGTCGCCGCCGTGGACCTGGCCGTCTCGCTGCCGCTCTGGTGGGCCTTCGACCGCGCAAAGGACGGTTACCAGTTTGTGGAAAAGGCCCCGTGGATCCCGTCGCTCGGGGTCAACTACCACTTCGGGATCGACGGCATCACGCTCCTCCTGATCCTGCTGACGACGATCATCGGCCTGATCGCGGTGTACTGCTCCTACTCGGCGATCACGGAGCGACAGAAGGAGTACTACGTCCTGCTGCTGCTCCTGCAGACCTTCATGATCGGGACGTTCTGTTGCCTCGACCTCTTCCTCTTCTACGTGTTCTGGGAAGTGATGCTCGTCCCGATGTACTTCCTGATCGGCGTCTGGGGCGGCGCGCGCCGGCTCTACGCGGCGATCAAGTTCTTCCTCTACACGCTGGCCGGTTCGGTGCTGATGCTGCTCGGCATCATCGCGCTCTACTTCTACAACACGACCGGGTTCCTCGGTTACAAGGGCCTCGGCAACGCGGCCACCTTCTCGATCGAGAAGCTGACGGCGGTCGCGGCGGGGATGCCCGCTCAGCTGCAGATCTGGCTCTTCTTCGCCTTCTTCTTCGGGTTCGCGATCAAGGTCCCGATGTTCCCGTTCCACACGTGGCTGCCCGACGCGCACACCGAGGCGCCCACGGCGGGCTCGGTCATCCTCGCGGCGGTCCTGCTGAAGATGGGGACGTACGGCTTCGTGCGCTTCTCGCTGCCGATGTTCCCCGAGGCCGTCCGCAACCACCGCGTCATGGGCTTGATGGCCGCCCTCGCGATCATCGGCATCGTCTACGGCGCCATGGTCACGCTCGTCCAGAAGGACATGAAGAAGCTGATCGCGTACTCGTCGGTCTCGCACCTCGGGTTCGTGATGCTCGGGATTTTCGCGCTCAACATGGCGGGCATCCAGGGCGGCGTCCTCCAGATGATCAATCACGGTATCTCGACGGGCGGGCTTTTCCTGCTCGTGGGCGTCGTCTACGAGCGCCGCCACACGCGGATGATCGCGGACTACGGCGGCCTCGCGAAGCAGATGCCGATCTATGCGACGTACTTCCTGATCATGGCCCTGTCCTCGATGGGGCTACCGCTCTTGAACGGCTTTATCGGGGAGTTCTCGATCCTGCAGGGCGCCTTTGCGAGGAACTTCTGGTGGGCCTTCTTCGCTGCCACCGGGATCGTGCTCGGCGCGGCGTACCTGCTCTGGCTCTACCAGCGGATCTTCTTCGGCGAAATCACGAATCCGGCCAACGCCAGGCTTGGCGACCTGACCATGCGCGAGCAGCTCACTCTCGCTCCGCTCGTCGTGCTGGCCCTCTGGATCGGGCTCTACCCGAAGCCGATCTTCGACGTGCTGCGCCGGCCTTCCGAGAGGATCGTGCAGGCCGTCGGCGGCCCGATCGCGGAAGCCCCGGCCATGGCGCTGAAGGCCGATGCCCCCGCGACCGCTGGCAGCGAAGCTTCGCGCCCATGAAGTTCGCGTTCGTCCCGGCCGATTGGATCCTGCTCGCCCCGGAGCTCTTTCTGACGGCGGCGGGCCTGCTGCTGCTCGGCTTCGCGGTGGCTTTCGGCAAGAAGCGCGAGGAGTTCCTCGCATTCCTGGCGGTCCTCGCGATCATGGTGACCGCGGCCCTGCTCGTCTTCGTCGCGGGCCAGGCGGGCCGCAAGACCTCGATCCTCGGTGGCACTTTCGTGCTCGACAACTTCGCCCTGTTCTTCAAGGCGCTCATCCTGCTCTCGCTCGCGCTGACGGTGCTCGCCTCGGTGCGGTTCGTCGGAGCGGCGCCCTATCCCGGCGGCGAGTACTACGCGCTCCTGCTGTTCTCGGGCGTGGGGATGCTCTTCATGGTGTCGGGCAACAACTTGATCTCGATCTACGTCGCGCTCGAGCTGATGGCGCTCTCGTCCTACATCCTCGCCGGCTACTTCAAGGCCGAGGCGAAGTCGACGGAGGCGGCACTGAAATACTTCATCCTCGGCGCCTTCTCGTCGGGCGTGCTCCTGTACGGCCTGTCGCTCGTCTACGGAGTGGCCGGGATCATGGGCATCCCGGAGCTTGCAAAGCTCTTTGCATCCGCCGAGCGCTCGAACCTGCTGATGCTCGGGATCCTGCTGGTGCTGGCGGGCCTGCTCTTCAAGATCGCCGCGGTGCCGTTCCACGTCTGGACGCCGGACGTTTACGAGGGCTCGCCGACGCCGGTGACGGCGTTCTTTTCGGTCGGCCCGAAGGTAGCCGCCTACGCGATCCTGGCCCGGATCTTCTACGTGGCCTTCGCGAAGTTTCACGCCGACTGGGGCCTCGTCGTCGCACTCGTGTCCGCCGCCACGATGGTCCTCGGCAACATCGCGGCGCTTCTGCAGACGAACGTGAAGAGGATGTTCGCCTATTCGTCGATCGCCAACGCCGGATACGCGCTGCTCGGCGTTCTCGGATTCCAGACGGAGTGGGGTCTCTGGGGCATCCTCGTGTACCTGCTCGCCTACACGCTCATGACCTTCGGCGCCTTCACGCTCGTGATCCTCCTCGAGAGCAAGGGGTACGCGGGGGAGCTGGTCTCCGACTTCAACGGGCTCGCCAACCGCAGCATGCCGGCGGCGCTCGTGATGCTGCTGTTCCTCCTCTCGCTCGCCGGGATCCCGCCGACCGCGGGCTTCATCGGCAAGTACTACCTCTTCACGGCGGCCATGAAGGCGGGGTATGCATGGCTGGCGGTCCTCGCCGTCGTCATGTCGGCCGTGTCGCTTTTCTATTACTTCCGGATCGTGGCAGCGATGTTCTTCACCGAAGGGTCCGCCGCGAAGCTGAAGAGCTCGTACGCGCTGACTGCGGTCCTCGTCATCTGCGCCGCGGGGACGCTCCTGATCGGCGTCCTGCCGCAGCCGTTTCTGTCGGTGTTGAAGAGCTGCGTGCTGAGCCCCTGAAATCGAGCCGATCCGCCTCCGCTCGAGCGGGTAGACTTTCGAAATGCCCGCCCCGTCCGGCCATTCGCGAAACGTCCTGATTGCGGAAGCGAGCGCGGCCGGCCTGTTCTTTCTGCTCGGCCCGGGGGCCGGGTATCTCTTCGGCAAGTGGACGGGGATGCCGCTCGGCCTCGGAATGGTCCCGGCATGGATCGGCGCCGCGCTCGGCCTGGTCGCGGCCTTCGTGAATCTCGTGCGCTTGACCGGCAGGGCGTCCCGTTGAGCGGCGTGGACGGCGTCATCCGGCGAGTCAAGCGCCGCGCTTTGCTCGTTGCCGCTGTGGGGATTCTCGTCGGATTCCTCTTGGGGCCGGGCCCCGGGGCTTCCTTGACAATATGCGCGGGCGTGGTAATTTCGAGCTTCCTGGCACTCGAGAGGCTGATCGAGCGTCTCACCCCCGGGCGGGAAAAGCCGGGCTGGCGGACCCTGGTTCCCCTTCTTCTGGTCACCTTGGCGAGTTTTGCGCTTCTCGGGGTCGTTCTCTGGCGGTGGAAGGGCTTCCACCCTGTGGCGGGCGCCGTCGGGCTCTCTGTCGTGGTTCTTGCGATCATTCCCGAGCTGTGGACGAGGAGGTAAGAGCGCGTGCAGGAGCATCATTCGATCCTTTTCCGGCCGATCAACGCGCTGTTGATCCGGCTCCTGGGCGAGCCTCCGGTCGATCGGCTCTCGCCCGGCATGGCGCACTTCTTCTTTCCCGACGGGAGGGAAGCGTGGATCCCCGATCCCGCAATCATGTCCCTCCTGCTCACGCTGGTGATGTTCGTCCTCTTCCGCATGGCGGCCCGCCGCTACGACGCCGCTCGCCCCGCCAAGGTGCAGAGCTTCCTCGAAATGCTGGTCTCCTTCCTCCGCGATCTGTGCGATGAAGCGATCGGGGAGGGGAGCGCGAAGGCTTACCTCGGCGTCATTGGCGCGCTCTTCGTCTTCATCGCGATGGGAAACCTGTTCGGCGTGTTCTTTTTCCTCCAACCGCCGACGGGATCGCTCTCGACGACGGTCGCGCTCGCGGTCGTGTCGTTCGTCTACTTCAACGTCCATGGTGTGCGCGAGCACGGCCTCGGCGGGTATCTCAAGCACTTCATGGGACCCATGCTGCTGATCGCTCCGCTCTTTTTCGTGATCGAGATCATCGGCACGCTCGCCCGGATCCTCTCGCTCTCGCTGCGACTCTTCATGAACATTTTTGGCGAGCACACGACGACCGGTGTTTTCGCCAGTCTCGTGCCGATCGTGGTGCCCTGGCCGATGATGGCGCTCGGCATCTTCACGGCGTTCCTGCAGGCGTACGTCTTCGCCCTGCTGACCGCTGTCTACGTCGGCGTTGCCGTTGCCCACGAGGAACATTGAGGGAGAGAAGTGATAGCGTTCGCAAACTTGCGCCGGACGGCGTGAAAATAAGGAGAATTTGGGATGCTGAAGAAGACGGTTGTGTTGTGCGCCTTGGCCCTGGTTCTGGCCGCC
>JANMPW010000309.1:0-3852 GCA_031370065.1 Acidobacteriota bacterium | reverse complement strand
GCTGCTGCAGGACGAGTTCAAGGACTTTCGCCAGACCGGCAGCCGCCAGCGCGACGAGCTCTCGGGCCTCTTCGAAAACCTGTTCTCGCTCGAGAACCAGATCCTGAACACCTTCGTCCCGCGCGACCGCGAGGCGGAGCGCTACATCTTCACGAATTGATCGGCCTCCAGAACAGCATGAAGAAGACCCTCCTCGCCCTCGCCCTCGTCCTCGCCGCAGCGGCCCCCGCGGCCGGACCGGCGCCGGTGCTCTCGCCGTACTTCGACTACTTCGGCAAGAACAAGATCGTCTACGACACCTTCAACTGGAAGATCTACCATTCGACGCACTTCGCCATCTACTTCTACGACCGCGACGAGGTCTCGCTCCAGAAGGTGGCCTCGTACGCCGAGAGCGCCTATGACGACATCTCGCGGGCGCTCAATTTCCAGATCCCGAAGCCGATCAACATCATCTATTACGCGACGCACTCGGATTTCGAGCAGACCAACACGCTGTCGCAGTTCATCCCGGAGGGTGTCGGGGCGTTTGCCCTGCCCACCCGCAACCGGATGGTGCTGCCGGTCGATCTGCCCGACGAGAGGCTCGAGAAGCTGATCGCCCACGAGCTGACGCACGTCTTCCAGTTCGAGATCTTCTTCGGGGGCAACTTCCTCAGGGCCTACACATCCGGCGCGCCCCAGTGGCTGACGGAGGGTATGGCCTCCTACTTCGGCAACGACGAGGACGAAAAGGACGTGATGGTCCTGCGCGATGCCGTGCTGAACGACCAGATCCCGGAGATCGCCGAGCGGCAGATCTACGGCTTCTTCGCGTACCGCTTCGGCCATGCCGTCTTCGACTTCATCCGCGCCGAGTGGGGCCCCGACGGCGTGCGCGACTTCGTCTTCGAGTACCGCGGCCAGCTCGGGCCCAACCTCGACCGCGTCTTGAAGCGCACTTACGGCATCTCGGCCGAGGAGTTCGACATCAAGTTCCGGCGCTACCTCCGGCAGCGCTTCATCAAGCTGCTGACCGAAACGGGCGAGCCCATCGACTTCGGCGACCGCGTCCGCCTGACGGAGGAAGGCGGTTCGGTCGAGGTCTCGGTGCGCGCCTTCCCCTCGGGGGACCTCGGCGCGGCCATCTCGAGCCTCGACCAGGACGCCAACGTCGTCATCCTCTCGACCCGCGAGCGCAAGCTCTTCAAGAACCTCACCAAGGGATTCAAGACCGACTACGAGTACATCGTCGCGCAGTGGCTGACGACCGGGCCGATCGGGGGCGTGGACCTGGCCGTGTCGCCGGACGGGAACACGATCGCGGTCTTCGTGAAGCGCGAACGAGGGCGCGAGCTGCTCCTCTTAAACGCGCTCGGCGGCGAGATCCGCGAGCTCATCCCCATGCCGAACCTCGACCAGCAGCTCAACCCGGCCTTCTCACCCGACGGCCGCACCGTCGTGTTCCGGGCAATCCAGAACGGCCGCTCGGACATCTTCTCGTACAACCTGGACACGAAGGCCTTCGCGAACCTGACCTCGGACGACTCCTACGACTACGCTCCCGCCTTCTCGCCCGACGGCCAGTGGCTCTATTACTCCTCGGTGCAGGGCACGAAGGCGAAGATCTTCCGGATCAAGCCGGGTAGCCCTGGCTCGCGCGAGCAGATCACGTACGGCAACTGGAACGACGAAGACGCGTTCGTCTCGCCCGACAGCAAGACGCTCTACGTGGCCTCGGACCGCATCAACGGCATCTACAACATCTTCTCGATCAACCTCGAGAACGGCGAGACCAACAACTATACGAACGTCGTCGGCGGCTGCTTTTCCCCGACGCTGCTCATCGGCCGTGACGGCACCGAGCGCCTCGTGTTCGCGGCGTACTACAAGCGCCGCTTCACGCTCTACGTCACCGACGCCAAGAAGCCGTTTCACAAGTTGCCCGACCTGAATCCCGCCCCCTCCCCGGCCGGAGCGACGACGATCCCGCCCTACCAGCCCCCGATCGAGGTCTCAATCGACCCGGAGAAGATCGACAAGAAGGCTAGCCGCAAGCTCTCCATCGAGGACGCCTCGGTCAACGCCGGCGTCGTTTCGGACGGGACCTTCGTCTCGAACACCTACATCGTGCTCGGCGACAACCTCGGCGACCGCAAGCTCATCGCCTCGATCCAGTCCGTCTCCTCGTTCGTGGACTACGAACTCGCGTACATCGACCTCTCCAAGCGGCTGCAAAAGGGGATTCGGGGTTTTTACAACAGCTACTACTTCGTCACCTACGACCCAAACACGGGCCGGGCTAGCCGCACGCGGAATCCCTACAAGTTCATCGGCGGCAACGCCTTCGCCGCGTATCCGCTCAACCGCTACTACCGCCTGGAGGGCAGCGTCGGCTTTCTCTCGCGCAAGTACGACGGCTACCCGGTCTGGGTCAACACCGAGGCGGGGTCGGGAGCCGTGTTTCTCCCGACGGAGAACAACTTCCCGACCTTTGGCGGCAAGCTCGTCGGCGACACTACCGACTACGAAGAGTTCGGCCCGATCTCCGGGCGCAAGCTCTCGCTCGGCGTGAGCTACTCGCCGTTCACGGGCGGGACGAAACTGCCCGACACGAGCGGCTCGACGCTGACGTTCGACACGACGCTCGACCTGCGCCACTACTTCAAGATCACGCGGCGCTCGCTCATCGCGGCGCGCCTGTATGGCTTTCGAGCATCCGGCAACCTGCCCGACGTCCTCTCCTTCGGCGGCATCGACACGCTGCGCGCGCTGCCGGTGTACGGTATCTACGGAAACACCGCCGCCTTCCTGAACGTCGAATTCCGGTTTCCGGTCATCGATTTCATCGCGACGCCGATCCTCGGTTTCCGCGACATCCGGGGAAAGGCCTTCGTGGATGTCGGCGGCGCGGCGCTCAAGGGCCAGCCGTTCCAGTTCTGGTCCGACTACACTCTATGCGGCATCCGCGGCGTCGGCGTTCCGGGCTGCAACGGCTCGAACGGCGGCCTGGCCGACTACGGTTTCGGGATCGAATTGGACTTCCTGGGACTGCCCCTGCACTTCGACTTTGCGCGGCAGTGGAACTTCAAGGGGCCCCTCGGCCCGGTCCAGTGCAAGGCGACCGGCCTGAAAGACTCCTGCAGCAACTTCACCCTGGTTTTCTACATCGGGCCATCCTTCTAGCGCGGCCCGGCCGATCCCGTACAATCCGGAGAGTGCCCGCCCGAAAATCGCTCGCCGTCCGCGCGCTGGGGCCCTACGGCGGCTCCGCGCCCGGCTACCGCATGACGACGTTTCTCATCGACGGCGAGACGGCGCTCGACGCCGGATCGCTGACGGACGCGTTGCCCCTCGCCGCGCAGCGCCGCATCCGCCGCATCGTCCTGACGCACGCGCACTTCGACCACATCGCGTCGCTGCCCTTCCTCGTCGAGAACCTGTACGGCCGCGAGGCTCCCCTGGAGCTCATCGCTCCCGCGGCGGTGCTCTCGGACCTGCGCCGCCACGTGTTCAACGACGTCACGTGGCCGGACTTCACGCGCCTGCCCTCGCGCGCTCGGCCCACGCTGGCCTACCGGCCCATCGTGCCGGGCAAGGCCGCGCGGGCGGGCGGCCTGACACTGGTGGCGCTGCCCGTCGACCACATCGTGCCCGCCTACGGCTACCTCGTCGCCAAGGCCGGCCGGTCGGTGCTTTTCTCGGGCGACACGATGCCCACGGAGAAGCTCTGGGCGTACGCGCGACGCGCGCGGGACCTCAAGGCCATCTTTCTCGAGGTGTCCTTCTGCGACGCGCAGGCCGCGGTCGCCCGCGCCTCCTGCCACCTGACTCCGCGCCTCCTGCCGGGCGAGCTCGAGAAGGCGCCGCCGC
>JANMPW010000306.1:0-1575 GCA_031370065.1 Acidobacteriota bacterium | reverse complement strand
CCGCGAAACCCGAAGGTCGCCACCTTCAGAAGGTCGGCGTCGGTCGAAATCTTCGACGTGGCGTGCCGCTCGAGCGAAAGCCGCGCGTCCTCGGCCGACATTCCCGAGCCGTCGTCGCGCACGAGGATCCGGTCCACGCCGCCCCCGTCCACCTCCACGTCGATGCGCGAGGCGCCGGCATCGAGGGCGTTCTCGACGAGCTCTTTGACCGCGGAGGCCGGGCGCTCCACGACCTCGCCAGCGGCGATGCGGTCGATGACGGGGCTCTCGAGACGGTGGATGCGTGGCACGGCCGAAGTGTATCGCCCGCCCTCTGCGCCGGATAGAATCCCGCCAGTGCCCCAGGAACTTCGCGAAAGGGAATCTCGATCTCGAGCCTGTCTCCGGGAACTCGCCTCGAGGGGCTCGAGCTGGCGCATGTGGATTAGAATAGCTATGCTGATCGACATGGGAGCACTTCCGTGAAGACCGTCCAAATGACTCTCGACGAGGAATTGGTTTCCGCCGTCGACCGTGCGGCCCGCAAGCTCGGCACGAGCCGGTCGGCCTTCACGCGGGCCGCCCTGAAAGAGGCGCTCGAGCGCGTCCGCGCGCGGACGCTGGAGCAGAGACATCGAAAAGGCTACCAGCGCCGCCCCGTTCGGCGCCGCGAATTCAGCGTCTGGGAAGCCGAGCAGGCATGGATCGAGCCGTGAGGCGGGGCGAGGTTCGGTGGTATCGATTCGCCTCTCCCGACAAGCGCCGCCCGGTGGTCATCCTCACCCGCACCTCGATCCTGGAGTATCTCGGCGAGGTCACGGTCGCGCCGATCACGTCGACGGTTCGCGACATCCCGTCGGAGGTCGCCCTCACGAGAGCGGACGGAGTTCCGAGGGATTGCGCCGTCAATCTGGATTACGTTCAGACTGTTCCGAAGAGCAAGATCGGAGCGCTCATCACGACACTCCGACCCGACCGGCTCCGGCAGGTTCGGAACGCCCTGCTGTTCGCGCTGGACTTCTGAAGGGGCCGCGCCCGATAGTTTCCCAGGAAGCGGGTCTCAACGCTTTTTTTTCGCGATGCGTGTCGCGCGCGACACCGCTCGCGACAATCCCTATGTAGAGATTCGCCGGCGAACTCCGCAAAAGGAGTTCAAACATGAGAAGAAAGCTCGCGCCCTTGCTCGTCCTCTGCGCTCTCGTGACAATCAATTCTGTCAGCCGGGGCCAGAACGGCCCCGACGCCGACCCGGACGCTGCGCCCGGATACGCCAAAAGCGTCTTCCACCACGCCTCCATCGATTCGGTGAACGTCTACAACGGATCGCTCACCATCCCGATCGCGATCGGGCCGGCCTATCCCGTGGGGCCGAGGCTCAAGTTTCAGGCAATGCTCTCGTACAACTCGGTCGTGTGGGAGTTCGGCAACCCGGGGCCCGACAACCAGAGCGACGTCGGGCTCTACGAGCCGATCAAGGCCGATCCCGCACTCGCCGTCGGCTGGAGCCTCCTCGCCGGCGCGATCAAACCCTGCGGCGTCGTCCAGAACTCGAACTGCTACCTCGGCCCCGACGGGTCCGAGCACTTGTTCGACCAG
>JANMPW010000196.1:0-2026 GCA_031370065.1 Acidobacteriota bacterium | reverse complement strand
AACATGAAGCGGCGCAACTTTCTTCGCTTTCTGGGTGGTGCGGCGTCGTGGCCGCTTGCTGCGGGCGCGCAGCAGCCGACAAAACGGCCGGTGATCGGAGTGCTGTCGCCTTTCATCGACGCCGACAGCACCTTTCTGAGAGATCTCCGACAGGGCCTAGGCGATCGCGGCCTTCGCGAGGGGCAAGAGATCGCCATCGAATACCGGTCCGCCGAAGGGCGGATCAATCAGCTACCAGTGCTGGCCGATGAGTTGGTGCGCCTGAAAGTTGACATCATAGTGACGGCAAGCGCGCCGGCGATCCGGTTCGTACAGCAGGCGACTTTGACCATCCCGATCGTCATGGCGCGGGTTGGCGACGCCGTCGATCAAGGCTTCGTCGCAAGCCTGGCCCGTCCAGGCGGGAATATCACCGGCACCTCGTGGTTCGCGCCGGAACTGAGCGCGAAACGCCTGGAACTGTTGAAGGAGGCTCTCCCCGAGATCGTCCGGGTGGGCATCCTGCGAGATGCAGCGGCCGGAGCGGCGTCCGTCACCGCTGTGCAGGCCGCCGCTCGCACGCTCGGCGTCGTTCCCAGCATCTTCGAGGTGCGCGATCCGGACGAATTCCCGACCGCACTCTCGGCAATGGCCGACGCCAGGGTCCAGGGCGTCGAGATCCTTGAGGGGCCGATGATCTCCAACAGCGTTCGCCGGCTCGTGGCGCTCGCCGAGGGGCACCGCCTTCCGACGATCTTTCCCGACGCCAGCTTTGTCGAGGCGGGTGGCCTGATGAGCTACGGTCCGAACCTTCCAGAAATCGACGGGCGCACGGCCGAGATTATCGAGAAAATCCTCAAGGGCGCGCGGCCGGCGGACATTCCCGTCGAGCAGCCGATGAAATTCGTGTTTGCCATCAACTTGAAAACCGCGAAGGTGCTGGGCCTCACGATCCCGCCCTCGATCCTCGCGCGCGCCGACGTGGTGATTGACTGAAGGCCGATCGCTATTTCGGGACTGCCGGCGGGATGCCTAGGAGGACTGCCGGTACGCCCTCCGGACTGATGTTCGCTTGGAGAAGGACGAGCGGGGTGTCGCCGGGAACTGCCCACTGGTGAACCCAGCCATAGGGCTCGAAGAGCGGCGCTCCCCCCGCCATCGGCTCGGTCTTCCCATCCGCTATGATAGCCCCCCTGCCGGCGATGACATAGTACATCGCCGCGCCCGACCGATAGTGCGGAGGGTTGACGGGCATGCCCGCCGGCAAAGTGACCCGGGTGAGGCTGAATTCGTAAGGTCCGGCCCTCAGGCCCGGCAACGGCTCGGGCGTGCGATACAACTCTTCCGAGCGGGCGGGATCCCCGAGCGGCGACTTCTGCGCCTCGGCCGCGGGCGCCAGAACGAACTGTAGGAAATGAGCTGGCTCGATACCCGTCGCACCGAAGACAGCCGTGCGACCCGCGGGGATGAAGACGCCAGCACCCTCGGAAACGGTTTGAGCAGTGCCGTCGAGAGCAACGGTCAGCGTGCCCGAAAGCACGTAAAGCATGTTGTTCGGCCCGCTATGGGACACACGCTCCATTGCCGGCAGGCGGACCGCGAACAACCTGAAATGGAGCGGCGCGTCGACAACGCTGCCGAGACGGCCGACCGACAGCAGCGTACGAACCGTATTTGCGGGCTGCGTTTGGGCGAGAGCCGGCACCGCCAGAGACGAGAGGCCGAGCGCGAGCAATGACCACGAGCGGATACCCATAGCACCAAGCTCCTCGGCGATTGCTGGCGGACGATCCGCCCTGTCGGCTCAAAACCGGCTCGACGTCAACGTGCCTATATCTCAATAGCCGCATGGTAACAGCATCGCGGTCAACGTCCAAATCACCGCCTCGCACTCAGCCGACCTGCCTGTCGTTCAGCCGATGAAGTTCGAGCCTGGTCGTAAACTAAAGACTGCCAAGGCGCTCAGTCTCGAAGTGCCAGCTCCTCGCCCGCGCCAACGAGATGATCGAATAGAGATGCTATTTGCTGCGGTGCATGAGTCCGTTCA
>JANMPW010000173.1:0-2387 GCA_031370065.1 Acidobacteriota bacterium | reverse complement strand
GGTCAGGTCTGAAAACTTGTGAGTTTGAGCCTCTGCTATGCCCGAGCACCGGACAACCTCAAACTCACAGGTTTTCAGACCTGACCCCAGCTCCGGTACTTTCGCCATCCCCGCCGCCACGATGAAATCCCTGCCACTCCGCTGAATGATCTCGGTTCCGGCGACGGGGCGTTTGGCCCTCGCCTTCCTGAGGGCTGCCTCGAAGCGCGCGGAGGAGAGCCCGTCCTCGAAGCGGATGTGCCACAGGTAGCCCATGCCGTTTCCGGGAGTGGAGAAGAAGGCGATCCGGTCGCCGCGCCAGCCGGTCGCGGCCTTCGCCGCATCCTCCTCGGGGAGTGCGCGCCCGAGCAGGAAGCGCAGCGTCCACTCGCCGAGAGTGTCGCTGTAGATCAGGCGCCCCGGAAGCATCGACGCGACGTTCGAGGGAAGCAGGCCCTGCACCGGCGGCGGGTAGGGCGCCCCGTGGAGGATCTCCGCGCTCGACTCGGGCGGATTCTTCCAGAGGCGGTCGATTTCGGCCCAGCCGCCCTTCTTGAAGGCGGCGCGGACGTACTCCGTGCCTTCCGCGTACGGAAAGAAGAGCTGGTCCGCGAAGTACGCCGGGACGTCCTTGGGCACGTTGCCGCGCTCGAGGGTTCCCGCCGATAGCAGCGGCCCGAGCTCTTCCTCGACGTTCGCGCCGGCGCCCGGAAGGCTCTTGAGCGCGACGCGGATCATCACGAAGGTGGCCTCCCCCTCGAGGAGGCACTGGAGGGCCAGGCCGCGGTCGCTGTCCTCCCGGAGGGCTTTCGTACGGCTGTCGAGCCGGAGCGACTCGTCCTGGAGCGCGTGCATGAGCTCGTGCGAGTACACCAGCCCCTCGGCCATCCCGGACATGTCGAGCCCCTCGGCCGCGAGGCCCGGACTGTCCTTGACGACGAAGAAGCGTCGCGGCTCCGGGTCGTAAAAGGCGACGACCTGCGAGGCGTAGAAGTCGATGAGATGGTCGAGCAGGCGCGGCGTCTCGTCGATGAGCCCGAGCACCACGAGCGAGCGCAAGGCGTCCTCCACCGGCGCGGGGAAGCCTTCGTTGATCTTCGCGCGCAGGAGCTTCCGGGCCTCCGCCATGTCGATTTCGCTGGCCGGGACCGGCCGCTCGAATTTTCGGCCCCGGACCTCTTCGACCTGTCGGGAAACCGCGGAAATCCGCTCCGGCAGCAGGTCCGTCGCGGCCGGCAGAAGGGCTGCCCCGAGGGCGATCCCGGCCGCTGCGGCGAGACGTTTGGGGCGCATGTGCGAGAGTAGCACGCCGGATTCGGAGCCCCAGCGGCGACGGGCGCGCTCGATGCGGAAAGCGCTCCGAGGCCCTTCCGGCCGGGGGTTGCGGCGGCGCGGGGTCAACCTGCTAAGATCCGCCGGGCTTCAGAAGTCCGTGAATGAGCGCATTGCGACCGACCAGCAAAGCCGGCCCGATCCGGATGTCTCTCTCCAGCCGTTTCGAGAACATCGAAATGGTGCAGCACCTTTGCTCGAAGCTGCTGGATGGGCGCGAGGTCCCGGAGGAGCTGCGCCACTGGATCCTCATGGCCCTGCGCGAGGCGCTCGCCAACGCGATCAAGCACGGCAACCAGCAGGACCTCTCGAAGCACGTGCACCTCGAGATGGACGTCGTAGCCGATACGCTCGCGATCTCGATCCGGGACGAGGGGCCGGGATTCGACCCCGAAGCGGTGGCCGATCCACTCGCTGCGGAGAACCGGCTGAAGACCTCGGGCCGGGGGATCTTCTACATGCGGACGTTCATGGATGACGTCCGCTTCCAGCGTCACCCGGCCGGTGGAATGGAAATCGTCTTGAAGAAGAATTTGGGCGCGATAAACGAGAAGGAGGAGAACCCAGCATGAAGACTAACGTGCGGGATGCCGGCGGAGTGCAGGTCGTCGAGCTCAAGGGCAAAATCACCATCGGTTCCGGGGACGTGCAGCTGCGCGAGACGATCAACAAGCTGGTCGACTCGGGCAAGAAGCACATCCTCGTGGACATGAACGAGGTCACGACGATCGACTCTTCGGGCATCGGCGAGCTCGTGGGGTGCTACACGTCGGTGACGAACAAGGGCGGGAAGCTCAAGCTGCTCCACCTGCCTCCGAAGATCAATGACGTGCTCACCGTGACGCAGCTGATCACCGTTTTCGACGTGTACGAGTCGGAGCCGGAGGCCTTGGCGAGCTTCCGCGGCTAGGAGCCCGGTCCTGAAGGGTCCTGCTGCGGGGGGCGGCGCGTTCGACCGGTTCGCCGAGTCGGCCCGCCCCGCGCTCGAGGAGGCGCTCCAGCGGAGCCTCCCGCCTCTCGCCGTCCGCGCGGAATCGCTTGGCCTCGCCATCGCCGAGGCGGCGCTGTCGCCCGGA
>JANMPW010000484.1:0-4240 GCA_031370065.1 Acidobacteriota bacterium | reverse complement strand
CTCGCTCGAGATCGCCGGGGGCGCGCCGCGCGCCCTCACGCCGGAGGGCTACAGGCTGGTGCCGCGGACGGTCTCTCCCGACGGCAAGAGAATCATTACGCTCGGGCCCGACAAGCGGCGCTATTTCTATTCGCTGGAGGGCGGCGAGCCGCAGCCGATTCCCGGACTCGCGGCCGATGAAATCCCGAGTGGCTGGAGCGGCGACGGCCGGTTCCTGTACGTCTTCCGGCGGCGCGACGTGCCTGCGCGGGTCTCGAAGCTCGACGTCGCGACGGGAAAGCGAGAGCCGTGGAGGGAGCTCATGCCCGCCGACGGATCCGGGATCATCGACATCGCCCCCGTCATACCGACACCCGACGGTTTGGAGTACGTGTACGGATATTCGCGCACGCTTTCCGACATGTATGTCGTCGAGGGGCTGAAGTGACCGTCGCTCGCGCGCCGCTCGGGGTCTGCGCCTTTCGGGCGCATCGGCGTCCGGCTCGCCCGGATGCGGGTTCGACCGGACGCCTGACCCCTCGCTTTGCGCTCGCTCCCGCGGCGCGAACCTCCTCCCTCCCTTCGGTCGCGAGACTATTCGCGCCGCGAACATTAGGGGAGTGACGTTGAAATGAGTCTCACTGCCGGAACGAAGCTCGGCCCCTACGAGATCCTCGCGCCGATCGGCGCGGGTGGGATGGGGGAGGTCTACCGCGCGAAGGACCCGCGGCTCGGGCGCGAGGTCGCCATCAAGGTGCTGCCCCCGACGTTCTCGCAGGACGCGGACCGGCTGCATCGCTTCGAGCAGGAGGCGCGGGCGGCGGGGATGCTGAACCACCCGAACATCACGGCGGTCCACGACATCGGATCGGCGGACGGAGCGCCCTACATCGTGACCGAGCTCCTCGAGGGCGAGACGCTGCGGCAGCGGATCTCCGCGGGCGCGGTTCCCGTCCGCAAGGCGATCGACTACGCGGTGCAGATCGCGAAGGGACTCGCGGCGGCGCACGAGAAGGGGATCGTGCACCGGGACCTGAAGCCCGAAAATCTCTTTCTGACGAAGGACGGGCGCGCCAAGATCCTCGACTTCGGCCTCGCGAAGCTAAAGGCGGAAAAGGACTCGGGCTCCCAGACCGACCTGCGGACCGTCTCGGGGACCGAGCCGGGCGTCGTTCTCGGGACGATGGGCTACATGTCACCGGAGCAGGTGCGCGGCAAGGCCGCCGACGCCCGCTCGGACATCTTCGCCTTCGGGACGATCCTGTACGAGATGCTGTCGGGTCAGCGCGCCTTCCGCGGAGACTCGGCGGCGGACACGATCACCGCGATCCTGACGAAGGAGCCGCCGGACCTTTCGCAGACGAACAAAGAGATCCATCCGGGGCTCGACCGGCTCGTGCGCCACTGCCTCGAGAAGAACCCGGAAGAGCGTTTCCAGTCGGCGCGCGACATCGCGTTCGACCTCGAGGCGCTGTCCACGACGTCGGCGCCGAGCGGGACCGACGTGCGTACGCTGCCGGGCCAAGCGGGGCGCCGTCTGCGTCTCTTTCCCGTCCTCGCCGCGATCCTTCTCGCGGCGGCCGCGGGGGTGATCGCCGGCCGGCGGAGCGTGAGCCTCGTGCAGCCGCAGTTTCAGCGCCTGACGTTTCAGAGGGGAACGGTCGTCACCGCCCGATTCGGTCCCGACGGGCAAACCGTCTATTACGCCGCTGCGTGGGAGGGGGCTCCGGCCCGGATCTACGCCCTGCGGCCAGGGACGCCGGAGTCCTCGGCCCTGACGCTTCCGCCGGCGAATCTTCTCGCCCTCTCCTCGGCCGGCGACATCGCGATCCAGCTCGACTCGAGGCCGTCGCCCGCAGGTTTCGCTCTCATCGGGACGCTTGCGCGTTCGCCGCTCTCCGGCGGTCCGCCCAAGGAGCTCCTGCAGGACGTCACGTATGCCGACTGGGCTCCCGGGGGAACGGATCTGGCCGTCGTCCAACGTGTCGGCGGAAAGGAACGTCTCGAATTTCCGATCGGGAAGGTCCTCTACGAGACAGCCGGGTGGATCCAGGGCCCGCGTTTTTCACCGGATGGCTCGCTGATTGCCTTCATCGACCATCCCTCGAACGGCGACGACGGAACCATCGCCATGGTCGACCGCTCGGGCAAGAAAACCGACCTCGTGGGCGGATGGGCGACGGTGCAGGGGCTCGCCTGGGCGGCTTCCCGCGAGGTCTGGTTCACGGCCGCGCGCCAGGGAATCGAACGGGAAATCTTCGCAGTCTCGACCGCCGGAAAGTTGCGCCTGGTCCGAACGATGCAGGGGACCCCCGCGCTACTCGATCTTGCCGGATCGAACGCCCTGGTGACGGAGGACGATTATCGATCCGGGGCCTTCGCGTTTCTGCCGGGACAATCCGTTGCGCGGGATCTCAGTTGGTTCGATTGGCAGAGCGACCGCGCCCTTTCTGCCGACGGAAAGTTCTTGTTGTTCGACGAATCGGGAGAGGGCGGAGGTGCCAACGGATCGGTCTACCTGCGGGGGACCGACGGCTCTCCGGCCCTGCGCCTCGGCGACGGGATCGGCGCCGCGCTGTCGCCGGACGCATCGTGGGCGCTGACCCGAAGCGGCTCTCCTTCGCACTTCGTTCTGGTACCCATCAAGGCCGGGCAGCCGCGCCCACTCCCGCCGGACGCCTTCGGCAACCTCCCCTACGGGGCCTTCTTCCCCGACGGGAAACGCATCGCCTTCGAGGCAGCCGCGCCGGGCCATGGCTCCCGCCTCTATGTCCAGGCGATCGACGGGGGAGCCCCCGCGGCCGTCAGCGGCGAGGGGCTGAACCAGGGCCGCATCTTCATTTCGCCCGACGGCCGGCAGATCGCGGCGGTGGGGCCCGATCGAAAGGTTCATCTCTACCCCTCAAACGGCGGCACCCCGGTCGATCTCGCGAGCTCCACGTCCGACGACTCTCCCGCGGGCTGGACGGCCGACGGCAAGAGCCTGTACGTGGCACAAATCGGCCAGCCGTGCCGCATCGATGCGATCGACGTCGCCTCGGGTCGGCGGACGCACGTTCGCGATCTCGCCGGAACGGATGCTGCCGGCGTCAGCGCTTTTGGGCCGGCGCGGGTATCGTCCGACGGCCAGGTCATGACGGCGGGATTCACCCGGATTCTTTCCACGCTCTACAAGGTGCGCGAGCTTAGATAACCGTCGCTTACGCTCGCTCCCGCGGCGCATTCTCCCTCCCTTCGGTCGGGAGACTATTTGCGCCGCGAGCAATAGGGGCGGTGTGGCGGAAAATGGCAGGCGAGTAAACCGAGGTTAGAATCGCCGCGACCCATGACACTTTCCGCTGGAACGAAGCTCGGGCCCTACGAAGTCCTCGCGCCGATTGGCGCCGGCGGGATGGGCGAGGTCTACAAGGCGCGCGACGAGCGGCTGAAGCGCGACGTCGCGATCAAGGTGCTGCCGGCGGAGCTGGCGGCGGATCCGGAGCGGCGCACGCGGTTCGAGCGCGAGGCGCGCGCGGCTTCTGCCCTGTCGCATCCGAACATCCTGACGATCTACGACATCGGGACGGCGGATCAGACGGTCTACATCGCGATGGAGCTGATCGAGGGCGGGACGCTGAAGGACCTGACGGCTTCGGGGCCTGTTCCGACGCGCAAGCTCCTGGAGCTGGCGACGCAGATTGCTGAGGGGTTGTCAGCGGCACACGCAGCGGGGATCGTGCACAGAGATCTCAAGCCCGCCAACGTGATGGTCTCCAAGCACGGGCACGCGAAGATCCTGGACTTCGGGCTGGCGAAGCTGATGACGCCGGAGGACCAGGAGGTGTCGGGGCTTCTGACGGCGGCCGGGGACGGGACGCGGCCGGGGATGGTGATGGGGACGATCGGGTACATGTCGCCGGAGCAGGCTTCGGGACGGCCGCTCGATTTTCGGTCGGACCAGTTTTCCTTCGGCTCGATCCTCTACGAGATGTCGACGGGCAAGCGCGCGTTCGAGCGCGGGACGACGGCCGAGACGCTGACGGCGATCATCCGGGAGGAACCGGAGCCGGTGTCGCAATTGAACGCTCGGATTCCGGCGCCGGTGCGGTGGATCGTCGAGCGGTGCCTCGCGAAGGATCCGGAGGACCGGTTCGGCACGACGAGGGATCTGGCCAAGGACCTCGCCAACGTGCGCGACCATCTCTCGGAGGCCTCCATGTCGTCGACGACGGACCAGACGGCCGCCGCGGCGGCGGCGGTGCGTGCGGACCGAAAGCGGTGG
>JANMPW010000124.1:0-2098 GCA_031370065.1 Acidobacteriota bacterium | reverse complement strand
GGCCCGACCGTGGCGGTCAACCTGATTACCGCACTCAACGACTTGCAGGCCGCGCAGAACACTTTCATGAGCGTGGTGTTAAATCATTATGAGACCCGCATGCTGCTGTATCGCGAATTGGGCATCATGGAGCTGGACGATTGCGGCATGTGGATCGACAAGCCCATTAACGAAGCCGACTGGCTCACCGAGGAAGAGAGTCCAATGCCCCCTTCGCTCCCCACGGAATGGCTGGAGGATGCCGGCGTCGACCTGCGCGCCATGCACGAGGGCCCGAAAGAGGAGCTTGCCGACCCGGCAGACCGCGAAGCCGAAGTCATGGCCGAGCGAACCGCGGACAAAACGCCTCGGGCGCCAGTGGCATTGCGAAAGCAACTTGCCGTGGCACTGGGTCAAAGCGACAAGGCCGAAGCGGCGCCGCTTGCCGACTCGCGCGAGGTGGACGCGGATGCGGTGGAACTGGCGTCGTCCAAGGTTCCCCGCTGGGCGCGTCGGAAAGGCGAGCTCGAGCGCGACAAACCGTCTGCCGATTTGCCGGTCACCGAATCGCCCCGTCGGCCCACGGCCTCGATCCTTTTGGAGCCCCCGTCGCAGTTCGAACCGAAGGATGAGCCAGGCACGGGCCTAAAGCTGCGCCGCTAGCCTGACGGGCACGGATCTCGGCAGGCACGAATCTCGACAGGCACGGATCTTGGCAGGGGATAAGCTCGACAGGGGATAAGTTGGTGGATTGACTTGAATTTACTTGGAAAACAGGGGAGAATGTAGGGCACGGCGGCAGAGTCCATGCCCGACTTCCTACCTGACCATCCCACCGTCCTGCCGGCACAAAAGATCCGGGGCTCGATCATGGCCATTTCCACCAGGGAAGAAGAAGAACGTACGTCCAAATTTGCGGCCGTACTGCAGCACAACGCGCACACGCATGCGCCCGCTCCGCCGGTCGGCCGCCGGTTTCGCCTGCCCCGCTGGGTCGTGCTGATCTCCTTGCTGGTCGTGATCCTGGGTCTTGTCGCGGCCGGATTCAAGTCGAACCTGCTGGGCGGCGCGAGCGCCACCAGCAACGTGCTTACTGAGAAAGTGCGAAAGAGCGACCTCGTCGTCTCGATCACCGAAGACGGCGCCGTCGAAAGTGCGCACAACGTCGACATCAAGTGCGAGGTTCAAGGCGGCGCCACGATCTTGTGGTTGATTAAAGACGGAACGCTCGTGAAGAAGGGGGACGAACTGGTCCGCCTCGACTCGTCACTGATCGAAGAGAAAATCAGCCAGCAGAAAATCGTCTTCGAAAAAGCCAAAGCCTTGATGATCGAGGCTGAGAAGACTTATAAGGCCGCCGAAATCGCCGTGGCTGAGTACATCGAAGGCACGTACGTTCAGTCGTTGCAAGATCTGAAGGCCAAGGCCACGGTCGCCAAGGAGAATTTGGAAACCGCCCGCAACCTGCTGCTCTTCACCAACAAGATGGCCCGGCAGGGGTATGTCACGCCCTTGCAGCGCGATGCCCAGGCTTTTGCCGTGCAGCGTGCCACGCTCGATCTGCAAGTCGCCGATACCGCGATTACGGTCCTCGAAAAATTCACCAAGGCCAAGACTCTGGTCGGCCTGGAGAGCACTCGAGACTCGGCCGAAGCCCGCATGGCTTCTGAAAAGGCCGCCTTCGAGTTGGAGGAAGACCGCCTCAACCGAATGAAGTCCCAGTTGGACAAATGTACGGTCTTGGCGCCCGACGAGGGCATGGTGGTCTACGCCAACGAACAGTCGGGGCGCCGCAGCAATAGCCAGGTATCTGCGGTCGAAGAAGGCGCGATCATGCGCGAGCGACAGTCGATCATCAAGCTACCCGATCTTTCTCGCATGCAGGTCAAGACCACCGTGCATGAGTCCAAGGTCGATCAATTGCAGCGCCTCATGCGGGCCAGAATCCGCATCCAGGGCAACGAGTATCAGGGCAGGGTGACTACAGTTTCGAACCAGCCGGAACCATCGGACTGGTTCTCGGGCACCGTCAAGGAATACGCCGCAATCGTTAGCATCGATAGCGAGGCGCATGGTCTGCGGCCAGGTATGACCGCCGCCGTCGAGATCCTCGTTTCGA
>JANMPW010000085.1:0-1971 GCA_031370065.1 Acidobacteriota bacterium | reverse complement strand
CCGCGTTTCGATACCCGCGGGCCCGGGCGCGCGCCGCCTGCGCGAGGCTGTTCACCGACTCGATGACGCCGGAGGTCATCCGCAGCCGGAAGTAGTTGAGGATGCCGGTCGCGCTCTCGCGGACGGTCTTGGCCGTGCGATGCATCGCTTCGAGGACCCATGTCTCGGCCGGGTCCTTCGGCCGCTTGGTCGCGCGATCGACCCAGTTGCACCATCGGCGCAGGTACTTCGCCGCCGACGCCGGCGTGCGCCGGTCCCAGAGCGCCTGGAGGTTCAGCCGCATCTGGTACGCCTTCGCGGTCAGGAGGTTCATGGCCGAGAGTGCGTCGAGCTTCGTGCGCTGCGACGGGGACAGGTTGGAGGGGTTCTTGAGCCACACGTAGCGCGAGCGCTTGAGTTCCGGACGGGCCTCGTGTTCGCGACGCCGCGCGTCGTCGAGCGACTCCCCGATGAGCTTCATCACGTGGAAGCGGTCGAAGGTCACCGCCGCCCACGGCAGCGTCTCCGCCGCGCCGCGCTGGTACGCCGGGCTCATGTCCATGCACACGTCCTTCACGCGCTTCGGCTCTCCGCCGTGCGCGGCCAGATCGGCCACGAAGCCATGAAACGCCGCGTGCGAGCGGCCCTCGGTCACGAAGAGCACGCGGGCATCGCTCACCACGTCGCCCTCCTCGTCGAGCTTCTTCGGCTCGAGGAAGAGCGAGACATAGCTGTGCCGCTTGGCGCGGCTCGTCTCGTCGACGACGACCGAGGCGACCTTGCTCATGTCCACGCGGCTGCGGGCATCCTCGACGTGCCACTTCACGATCCGCCAGAGCCGCGTGTCGTGCTCGCCGACCATCCGCGCGAGCACCGCCATCGGGATCTCCGGCGCCAGCGCCATCACGTACGCCTCGAAGAGCAGCGTGAAGCCGCTGCCCGGCCGCGCCCATGGAGCCGCCACCTTCAAGACGCCGTGCTCCTCGCAGCTCACGCGCGGCATCCGGGCCACCAGGTGCGTCTCATGCTCGAAGAAGTTGAGGTGCCGCCAGCTCTGCTCGTCGGTGTCGTGCGCCTTGCACGCCTTCTTGCACTCGGGGCACGGCAGTTCGCCGCCGCGCTCGAAGTCGATCCTGATCTCGAGCTTGCCGCGGGCCTTGCCCTTGCCCGGCTCGAACCGAACCGACTCGACCCGCCATGGCGACTTCAGGCCCAGCGCCGCATCAAACAGCTTCGTTGTGTCCATCCCACGAAGCTATGCAGCACGGCGGACATCCCACTTCGCGCTACCCACTCGGAACAGCGAGGAGCCCGAGAATCCCGTCGCGCAGCCGAGGTTTCAAGCCGTCCCGAGGAACGAGATCGACCGGTGCACCGACGATCGCCGACAGGCGCTCCCGCAAGTCGATGAACCCGAAGATCCCGGGGACGCGGTCGAACTCGACGAGAAGATCCACGTCGCTCCCGGCATGTGCGTCTCCCCGGCGCACGGAGCCGAAGAGCGAGAGGGAGCGGACTCCTGCGGCGCGAATCTCGGACTCGTGCGCACGGATTCGGCGCAGGACGTCGTCTCTGGCGGGGCCGGCCATGGCGACATCATACGCCACACGGGGCGACGCCTCCGAAGCGCCTGATCCGCGCCCCAGCAGGCGCGTCAGTCCGAGAGCCGCTCCACCTGCACGCCGAGGCCTTGCAGGTGCTCGATCGCCGCTTCCACGTCCTTCGCCTCGCCGTCGATCTGCAGCGCGACCAGCGCAATCACGTCGGTGACGCTCGCACCGCGGATGTTCGTCTTCACCGGGAAACGCTTCACCAGGTCGAAGAGGATCGGCTCCTGGATGAGCTTCTGGGGGAACGTGAGGAAGACCTTGGTGGACATAGCGAGGGATTCTAGCCCTTGGAGGCCGTCGTCCCCCTCTTCGCAGTGGACAGAGCGGACATCGCGAAGCCCACGGCGGCGGCGGCGAGGGCCCACATCCACGGCGACGTCGG
>JANMPW010000005.1:0-2105 GCA_031370065.1 Acidobacteriota bacterium | reverse complement strand
TCGGCGGGAAGATGCTGCTGCCGGCCTTCCACGACTCCCACGTGCACCCGATCTCTGGCGGTGTCGAGGCGCTCGAGTGCGACTTGAATGGCCTCGCGACGCAAGATCAAATTCTCGAAGCCGTCCGGAAGTACGCGGCGGCGCACCCGGACGCGAGATGGATCCGCGGCGGCGGCTGGGAGCTGCCCCTGTTTCCAAACGGGAATCCCTCGAAGGCGCTGCTCGACCGGGTCGTTGCCGACCGCCCGGTCTTTCTGTCCGCGACCGACGGGCACTCGGTGTGGGTGAACTCGAAGGCGCTCGCGATGGCGGGCATCACGAAGGCGACTCCGGATCCCCCGCACGGGCGCATCGAACGAGACCCGGCGACGGGGGAGCCGTCCGGAGCGCTGCGCGAAGGCGCCGCGGACCTCGTCGGCCGGCTGCTGCCGCCCCACAGCGCGAAGGAGCTCGAGGAGGGCCTACGCAGGGCCCTGCGCATCGCCAACGGGTTCGGCCTGACGTCGCTCCAGGAGGCGAGCGCGTCGGAGGAGGAGCTCAAGGCCTATGCGGCCGCCGACGCCGCCGGCACGCTGACGGCGCGCGTGAATGCGTCGATCTACGTCGACACGGACAAGGGCGTCGCCGAGGTGCCGCGGTTGAAGTCCCTCCGGGGCAAGTACCGCGGCCAGCGGCTGCGGGCAGACGGCGTCAAGATCTTCGCCGACGGGGTTCTCGAGACGCGGACCGCGGCGGTGCTCGAGCCCTACATCGGGTTCGGCGACGATCGGGGCAAGGCGAACCTGACGCCCGGGGCCTTCCAGGCCCTCGCCACTGCGCTCGACAAGGAAGGGTTCCAGATCCACATTCACGCGATCGGAGACCGCGGAATCCGGGACGCGCTCGACGCGCTCGAGGCGGCCGAAAAGGCGAACGGCCGGCGCGACGCTCGCCACCACGTCGCGCACCTCGAGCTGATCGAGCCTCCGGACATTCCGCGCTTCCGGCGGCTCGGCGTCGTCGCGAACTTCCAGCCCTTCTGGGCGAACGGCGACAAGTACATCACCGAGCTGACCGAGCCGGAGCTCGGTCCCGAGCGCTCACGGTGGCTCTACCCGATCGCGAGCGTCATCGCCGCCGGGGGCGTGACGGCGTTCGGCAGCGACTGGAGCGTGTCGTCGATGAACCCGCTCGATGGGATCGAGGTGGCGGTCACCCACCGCCAGCCCTCGAAGGGCCCGGGTCCGGCCTGGCTGCCGCAGGAGCAGATCGCGCTGCCGGGGGCGATTGCGGGCTACACGATCAGCGGGGCTTACCTCGACTTCAGCGAGAAGGAGACCGGGTCCATCGAGGTCGGAAAGGCCGCCGATCTCATCGTGCTCGACCGGAACCTCTTCGAGATCCCTCCATCGCAGATCCACGAGGCGAAGGTGCTCTGGACGCTGCTCGAAGGCAAAGAGGTGTATCGGGCGACGGGGTTCTAGTGTCCTGTAACGGAAGTCTTGATCGCTAGCCGCGGGCGCCTGCGGGTAGTAGTGGATGTCGAGGTAGTCCTCGGGGCGCAGCCCGTTCGCGGTCTCGTAGTCATGCGCCTGCTGGAGGTACCACTCGAGGTAGTGGACGCCGCCGTGGCCCGAGAGATCCAATCCGCCGTCGCCGCAGCCGTCGAGCGCGGACCAGAAATAGGCGCACCAGCCCCAGGGCACGGGGCCCGTGACGAGGGCTTCGGGATCCTGCGCCTTGATCGCCGAGGCGTAGTCCACGGTGCGCTGCCAGATCTCGTCGTAGGAGAGGGGGGCCGGGTGCACGTCGGGGTGCGTCGAATTCCAGAGGTCCGGCTCGTTGTCGAGAGCGAAGAAACGCACGCCGCCCGCTCCGGCTGCGCCGACGCGCCCTGCGATGTGCGCCATCCACTGCGTGACGAAGTCCGGTCCGATCGCAGCGGACGTGTCGGCGGGGTCGTTGCCCGTGATCGGCGTACCGTTGCCGTGGTTCCCGTTGCCGGCGTCGGGCTGGTAGGGGTCGGTTGATTGCTGCGCTCCATACTGGCCGACGGAAAATCCCCAGTGCGGCGTCCGGTCTTTCGGCGTCCAGCCGATCAACGGCACCGTGATCAGCGCCGCCGC
>JANMPW010000004.1:0-1877 GCA_031370065.1 Acidobacteriota bacterium | reverse complement strand
GCAAGATCGGCATTCCGGATTCGATCCTGTTGAAGCTCGGGAAGCTCACGGCCGAGGAGTTCACGCTCGTGAAGACACACACGACGATCGGCGCGCGCATCCTGTCGGGGAGCCGCTTCACGATTCTTCGACTCGCCGAGGAGATCGCCTTCAATCATCACGAGCGCTGGGACGGCAACGGATACAACAGCATCGTCGGATCCGCTATTCCGCTCGCAGGCCGCATCGTGGCGGTGGCGGACGTGTTCGACGCGTTGACGCAGAAGCGGCCCTACAAGGCCGCGTGGTCCGTGGGCGACGCGATTGCCGAAATCGATCGGCAGCGCAACCTGCAGTTCGATCCGACCCTGGTGGACGCGTTCATGCGCGTCATCGACCAACGCGAGCCGCAGGCGCCGGCCGTGTAGGCCGGTCATTTCCTTCAGCCCAACGCATGATCGCGCGAGCCAACGACATCGCGGAGTGGATACGGCGGCAAGTCATCGCCGCGGGGGCGCGGGGCCTCGCCGTCGGCCTGAGCGGGGGGCTCGATTCCGCGGTCGTCGCGCGGCTGTGCCAGCTCGCCGTGCCGGGCGGCGTCGTTTGCGCGGTGATGCCCTGCCACAGCGATCCCGCGGACGAAGCGGACGCCGACCTGCTCGTCGGCACGTTCGATCTGCCGGCCGTGCGTCTCGACCTCGCCCCGACGTACGACCTGGTGACTGAAGACCTCAGGACATCGCTGCGGCAGGTGCCGTCGGATCAGGCGGGCGACGGAACCTTGACCGGATCCAAGGCCCGCATGTCACTGGCGAACCTCAAGCCTCGCCTTCGGATGTCTGCCTTGTATTTCATGGCCAACTCGCTCAACTACCTCGTGGCCGGCACGGGGAACCGCAGCGAGCTGACGATTGGATACTTCACGAAGCACGGCGACGGCGCCGCCGACCTGCTGCCGCTCGGGCGCTTGCTGAAGAACGAGGTCCGGGAGCTGGCGCGGTACCTCAACGTTCCGCAGGCGATTATCGACAAGACCCCGACCGCCAGGCTCTGGGGCGGTCAGACCGACGAGGACGAGATGGGATTCTCGTACGCGGACCTCGAGCGCTATCTCACGGACGGCCCGGACGCCGTCTCCCCCGCGCTGGCCATGCGAATCGAGCGCCTGATCCGCACCTCCGAGCACAAGCGGGCGCTTCCCTTGATGCCTGAATAAATAAAGGTTCTGCTGGGTTCTCGGGGTTCTACCTGGTCCGAAGAACGCTTTATCCAACCCCCACCATCCCGCCCGGGACCGCGGGTTGGGGGGAGTCCGGTTCGGCGGAGAGGCGTTGCAGGGCGACCTGGACGCCTTCGCGCAGTGCCGGATCGTCAGCTCCCGCGAAGCGCTGCAGGTCCGGTTCCAGCACGCGGAGGTGCAACGCTCCCACGGCGTAGACGGCGCACGAGCGCAGCCACGGGTCCTCGCTTGCGAGCAGCGTGGCGATCGACTGCTCGACGGTTTCGAGCGGCGCGCCGACGAGCTGGTCCGCCATCGCGATGCGTTCCTCGATCGTGACCTGGCTGTCGAGCAGCGGCAGGAGCAGCCGGCGCAGGTCCGGCTTCAACACGTTCTCGAGATACTCGAGCGCGTTCGCGCGTACGCTCGTGCTCTTGGCTCGCACCCCCACGTAGGCATCGTGGAGCGCCGGGCCCGTGACGAGGAGCGCCATCAAGCGGAAAATCCGCTCCAACTCCAGGTCCATCGACTGCCGAAGCGCCTGCAAAACGGGGTCGTCGTCTTTCAGCTGGTCACGCAGAGGTCCGAGCACCTGGTACGACCGATAGTGCCCGGCAATCTCCGCGGCGAGCACGAGCTCGACGAGCTGGTCGTCGAGGCGCACGTCGGGATGCGCGTC
>JANMPW010000747.1:0-2113 GCA_031370065.1 Acidobacteriota bacterium | reverse complement strand
CGGTGGCTACCTCGATCCAGTTCTTTAGGGTGAACGTTTCGATGATGCCCTTGTATTGATCCCATCCATAAAAGGAAAGGAGGACCGTGGCGCCGAGCGGCACCAGCAGGAGGCCGATGAAAAGCGGAAGGGCCGGCGCGGTCAGCAGGTAGGGTACCGGTATGGACCACCGCTTTTTCATTTGCGGATTTCGTGTGAAAGAGCCATGTCCTCCGTCCTCCAGGAGAGACGGACCTGCTCGCCTTCCGTGGGCATGACTGAACCGTCGTTCTGCGCAATCGCAACGACCGCGCCCGACCGGGTCTCCAGCTGGTATAGCCAGCTCGCACCCTGGAAGATACGGCTCCTGACGCGCCCTGTCATGCCGCTGCCGTTGGCCGCCGAGAGCCTGATCCGCTCCGGCCGTACCTGGACGCTGACCGGACCCGGCGCAAGAGGAGCGGCGAGCGCGTGCACCTCTCCATCGATCATGACGGCGAACCCACCCTCGCGTTCCACAACCTCGCCGGCCAAGACATTGGTCTTGCCGAGGAAGCTCGCAACGAACGGCGAGGCCGGCTGCGCGTAGACCTCCTCCGGCCGTCCGATCTGCTCGACGCGGCCTTCATTCATGACCACGATGCGGTCGGACAGCGCCATCGCTTCCGACTGATCGTGGGTGACCAGCAGGGTGGTCGTGCCGACGGTGCGCTGGATGGCGCGCAGCTCGACCTGCATTTCCTCGCGCAGCTTGGCATCGAGGTTCGAAAGAGGCTCGTCCAGGAGAAGGATGGAAGGCTTGATGACCAAGGCTCGCGCCAGGGCAACACGCTGCTGCTGACCCCCCGACATCCGCCTGGGGTACCGGTCGGCAAATCCCGCAAGGCCTACCAGATCGAGCGCCTCGGCGACGCGCTGCTCGCGTTCGGCCTTGGGCACGCCGCGCATCTCGAGACCGAAAGCGATGTTTTCGGCTGCAGTGTTATGCGGGAAGAGCGCATAGCTCTGGAAGACGATGCCCAGGCCTCGCTTGTTCGGCTTGACCGAGGTGAGGTCGACGCCGTCGAGGTGGATGCTTCCCGCGACCGGGTGGACGAAGCCGGCGATCATCTGGAGGGTGGTCGTCTTCCCGCATCCGGAGGGGCCGAGACGGGCGATGAACTCTCCCCTCTCGACGGCGAGATCGAGCCCATCCACCACGGTATGCGCGCCGTAGCGCATCGTGAGGCCCTCAAGGACTAGAAAGCCCTGGTCCTTCTTCATGTGCCGTGGATCAGCGCTCGATTTCGCGCGTCCAGCGCTTGTTCCAATCCGCGCGGTTGCGGTTGATGGTTTCCCAGTCGATCACATTGAGCTTTTCGAGCTGCTCGCCGAAAGGCACACCCCTCTGGTCCTCCGCCGTCAATTTCACCGTCTTGTTCACCGGCGCGAATCCGACGCCCTTGGCGAGGGAGACCTGTGCCTCAGGGGTAAGAAGAAACTGGATAAAGGCCTGCGCCTCTTTCTCCATTTTCGTGCCCACGATCGGGCACGCAGCAAAGGCAAGCGCCACGCCGCCTTCTTTCGGATAGACAAATTCAACGGGGAAGCCCGTGTCGGCCAGCGACTTCGTGCGCCCATTGCCATAGACGGCAATCAGCGCCTGGCCGCTCTGGAACAGCTCGGTGATCTTCGCCGGCGACGGCTCGTAGACGAGGACGTTCGGGCCGATTTCGTCCTTGAAGGCCTTGAAGCCCGGTTCGATGTTGGACTCGCCCCCGCCTTTTTGCCGCGCAGCCATAACAAGTGCATGCACGCCGTAAGTGCTGTTGAGCGGAAAAATGACGAGCTTCTTGCGGTATTTCGGGTCCGACATGTCCGCCCATGATGTCGGCGCGGGCCATTTGTTCTCGTCAAAGACCTTCTTGTTGTATGTGAAGCCCGTCGCGACCAGGCCGAAGAAGACGCCCTTGTTCGACTTGAGCTTCATATGGTCATAGACGCTGTCGTAGATGGGCGCCGAGGCCAGATTGCCGCAGAAGCCGAGATCGATGGCCTGGTAGAGCGGGCCGTCGTCCAACATGCCGACGTCGATCTGCTGATTGCCCTTCTGTGCCTGTAGCTTGGCGAGGAGATCGGTCGCACTGGCGACGAC
>JANMPW010000744.1:0-1594 GCA_031370065.1 Acidobacteriota bacterium | reverse complement strand
TCAAGATCTTCGAGGCCGTCGAACTCGCCGCCGCCTGGATGCGCGGCGAAGAGGCCGAACCGCGGCACGAATCGCTCTACGGATTTGATTTCGACGAGAGCGGGCTGCTGCCTCAATACCCCTCTCCCGCCGGGAGAGGGAGCCCTTGAAGACCCGTGTCGTCGGCCGCCCGTACGCGAAGGTGGACGCCGCGGCGAAGGTGACGGGGCAGACGAAGTTCGCCGACGACGTGATGCTGCCCCGGATGCTCCACTGCAAGCTCCTGCGCTCGAAGATCGCCCACGCCCGCATCCTCTCGATCGACGTCTCGCGGGCGCTCGCCGCCCCGGGCGTCGTCGCCGTGGCGACCGGCAAGGACCTTCCCGTCCCTTTCGGCATTCTTCCGGTCTCGCAGGACGAGCACGCGCTCTGCACGGATCGCGTTCGCTTCGTGGGCGATCCGGTCGCCGCGATCGCGGCCATCAGCGAGGACGCCGCCTTCGACGCGCTCGACCTGATCGACGTCCGGTACGAACCGCTCACGCCTGTCGGCACGATCGACGACGGCCTCGCTCCCGCGGCGACGCCGATCCACGACTACGGCGACTCCGGCAACATCCACAAGCTCGTCTCGATGGAGTTTGGCGACACCGAAGAGGGCTTCGCGCGCGCCGACCGCGTTTACGACAACCTCTACTTCTACGAGGGCAGCACGCACCTGCCCCTCGAGCAGCACGCGTCGGTCGCCGATTTCGGTCCGGATGGAAAGCTGACGCTCTGGTCTTCGACGCAGACGCCGCACTACGTGCACCGCGCGCTCGCGAAGGTCCTCGGCATGCCGCCCGCGAAGATCCGCGTGATCGCGACACCCAACGGCGGCGGGTTCGGCGGCAAGTCGGATCCCTTCAACCACGAGATCGTCGTCGCCCATCTCTCGCGTGTGACGGGCCGCCCCGTCAAGATCTGCCTGACCCGCGAGGAAGTCTTCTACTGCCACCGCGGCCGGCATCCGACGCTCATGCGCGTGAAGACCGGCGTGAAAAAGGACGGGGCGATCACGGCCCTCCACTTCCAGACCATTCTCGACGGCGGCGGGTACGGCTCCTACGGCGCCGCCTCGACGTACTACACCGGGGCGCTGCAGACGGTCACGTACGAGGTGCCGACGTACCGCTTCGACGGCGCCCGCGTCTTCACGAACAAGCCGCCCTGCGGCCCCAAGCGCGGCCACGGCACGCCGCAGCCGCGGTTTGCGCTCGAGGTCGAGCTCGACCGGATCGCCTGCGACCTCGGTCTCGACCCGGCCGCGATCCGCCGCGAGCACTTGCAGCCGCCGGACTCGCTCACGGCGAACTTCCTGCGCGTCGGGTCGATCGGCCTCGGCGCCTGCATCGACAAGGTCGTCGCGGCCTCCGGCTGGAAGAAGCGCCGCGGCAAGCTCCCGCCCGGGCGCGGGCTCGGGCTCGCATGTTCCTCGTACCTCTGCGGCGCGGGCCTGCCGATTTACTGGAACACGATGCCGCAGTCGGGCGTGCAGCTGAAGATCGACCGCGGCGGAGGCGTGACGGTCTTCTGCGGCTCGACGGACATCGGCCAGGGCTCCGACTCGATCCTC
>JANMPW010000742.1:0-9855 GCA_031370065.1 Acidobacteriota bacterium | reverse complement strand
GCGCCGTCATGTTTTTGGACGCCCCCCGGCCCCGGGCGGGCCTCTGCTAATCTCTCCGGCGCGATGAACACCGGGTCCGCTCGCGACGTTCACTCCCACGCCAACCCGGATGACGTCTGGGTGCGGCACGTCGAGCTCGATCTGGACATACGGTTCGACCGTAAGATCCTCGAAGGCTCGGCAACCCTGCATCTTGAAAGGGTCCGGCCGGAGGCTGCGGCGCTGCGGATGGACACGCGGGCCCTCGAGATCCGATCGGCCCAGACCACTACGGGGGACGGCCCCTGGTTGCCTGCGAAATTCGAGGTCGGACCCGCCGACCCGATTCTGGGCTCGGCGCTCTCCGTGGCGCTTCCTCCGGGCGCCGACCGCGTGCGGGTGTGCTATGCGACGCGGCCCGGGGCTTCGGGCCTCCAGTGGCTCGAGCCGGCGCAGACGGCCGGCAAGCGCCACCCTTTCCTGTTCTCGCAGTCCCAGGCGATCCACGCTCGCAGCTGGGTCCCGATCCAGGACACTCCCTCCGTGCGCCTGACGTTTGCGGCAACGATCCGTACGCCTCCGGAACTGTTGGCCGTGATGGGCGCCGCCGGCAACTCGACCGGATCTCGGGGAGGAACGTACCGGTTCCAGATGCCGCAGCCCATTCCCGCTTACCTGATGGCCATCGCCGTGGGGGACATCGGCTTCGCGCCGCTCGGCGCGCGCAGCGGCGTCTACGCGGAACCGTCGATCGTCGCAGCGGCGGCGGCGGAGTTTGCCGACACCGAGAAAATGATGGAGGCGGCCGAGCGTCTCTACGGGCCCTACCGCTGGGACCGTTACGACATCCTCGTCCTGCCGCCGAGCTTTCCCTTCGGCGGGATGGAGAATCCGCGGCTGACCTTCGCGACGCCGACGGTGCTCGCGGGGGACAAGAGCCTCGTTTCCCTGATCGCACACGAGCTGGCGCACTCGTGGTCGGGCAACCTCGTCACGAACGCCACCTGGAGCGACTTCTGGCTGAACGAGGGGTTCACCACCTACATCGAGAGGCGGATCGTCGAGGAAGTGTACGGCCTGGAGACCGCGGGGATGGAAGCCGTGCTGGGGCGCCAGGACCTCGAGGACGAGATCGTCCGGCTGGAAGACCGCGACGAGATCCTGCACATCGACCTTTCCGGCCGGGACCCCGATGAAGGGGCCACGCGCCTCCCGTACGAAAAGGGAGCGCTCTTTCTGCGCTCCCTCGAGGAGCTGTTCGGGCGAGCGCGTTTCGACGAGTTCCTGCGCGGCTACTTCGACCACTTCGCGTTCCAGAGCATCACGACCGCCGATTTCGTCTCGTACCTGCGCGAGCGCCTTTTCGCCGGGGACGGCGGAAAGTCCGCCTCCGTTCCCCTCGAGGAATGGATCGAGCGGCCGGGGCTGCCGGCGGCCGCGCCCAGGCCGACGTCCGAAGCGCTGCGTCGCGTCGCCGCGGCCGCGCAACAATGGGCGGAAGGGCACAGCGGGCCGGGCCTGGAAGGGTTTCCGGCGTGGACCACCCACGAGCGTCTGCAGTTCCTGCGGCAGCTCCCGTCGCCGCTGGCGCCGCAACGGCTGGCCGCGCTGGATGAGGCCTTCGGCCTGACCAGCTCCCGCAACGCCGAGATCGCTTCTCAGTGGCTCCTCATGTCCCTGCGGGGCGGCTATGGCGCCGCCGACGCCCGGCTCGAAGAGTTTCTGGTGGCGATCGGCCGGCGCAAGTTCATCAAGCCGCTCTACGAGGAGCTCGTCAAGACCGATGGCGGCCGGGCGCGCGCGCTGGCCATCTACAAGAAGGCGCGTCCGGGCTACCATCCCATTGGAGTGGATACCGTGGACCGCATCGTGGGCTGGCAGGCATGAGCGCGACGCTTGGACCCCGGCAGATCCACGTCGAGAGCGCCTGTCCTCTCGATTGTCCCGACGCCTGCAGTCTCGATGTCACGGTCGACGACGGAAGGGTCGTCGCGATCGGCGGGAGCGAAAAGAACCCGGTCACGCGCGGATACATCTGCGCCAAGGTCCGGCGATACCCGGAGCACCTGTATGGGCAGGCGCGAATCCCGCACCCGGGCATCCGTTCCGGCCGCAAGGGAGAAGGGAAATTCCGGCGGGCGTCGTGGGATGAAGCACTCGGGCTCGTGGCGGCGCGCATGAAGGCCGTGCGCGACGGCCGCGGCGGCGACGGGATCCTTCCGTTTTCCTACGGCGGCTCGAACGGCTACCTCTCGCAGGACACGACCGACGCGCGGCTCTTTTATCGCCTGGGTGCGTCGCGGCTCTTGAGAACGGTTTGCGCCGCTCCGTCGGGCCGCGCGGCCTCCGGGCTGTACGGGAAGATGCCGGGGATCGCCTACCAGGACTATGCCTACGCAAACCTCATCGCCGTGTGGGGCATGAATCCCTCCGTTTCGGGGATCCACCTGGTCCCGTACATCCAGCAAGCGCAGAAGCGCGGCGCCCGCCTCGTCGTGGTGGATCCGCGCCGCACGCGGCTGGCCGAGCACGCGGACCTGCACCTCGCGCTCCACCCTGGCACGGACCTTCCGCTGGCACTCGCGGTCATCCGCTGGCTCTTCGCGCAGGGCCGGGCCGACCGCGCGTTCCTGGCGCAGCACTCGCACGGCGCGGAAGAGCTGGCTCGGCGCGCGGAGCCCTGGACGCTGGAGCGCGCGGCGCGCGAGACCCGGGTGCCGGCCGCTGACATCGAAGCCTTCGCAAAGCTCTATGCCGATCTTTCCCCCGCGGCGCTGCGCTGCGGCTGGGGCCCCGAGCGAAATCGCAACGGCGGGTCCGCGATCGCGGCAATCCTCGCCCTTCCGGCGGTGGCCGGCAAGTTCGGAGTGCGAGGCGGCGGTTACACGCTGTCCAACTCGGCGGCGTGGAAGGACATCGACGGGATGGCGGCGGCGAAGGCGCAGGAGCCGGCGACGCGCCAGATCAACATGAACCGGCTCGGAACCGCCCTGGCGAGCAAGGGCGAAGGCTCCGTGGATCTGCTCTTCGTGTACAACGCCAACCCGCTCATGACGATCCCGGACCAGGAGCGGGTGCGGGCGGGCCTCGAGAGGGAGGACCTCTTCACGGTCGTGTTCGATCCGGTCATGACCGACACGGCGCGCTACGCCGATGTCGTCCTCCCGGCGACGACCTTTCTCGAGAGGACGGAGATCTCACGCGGCTACGGCGCCTTCGTTCTGCAGCAGGCCGAAGCCGTCATCCCGCCGGTGGGCGAGGCGCGGCCGAACCACGAGGTGTTTGCCGACCTGTGTCACCGCCTGGATCTTGCGCGGCCCGGAGACCCCGAAACGGCGTCGGAGATCGCCGGGGCGGTCCTCGCGAGCAGCCGCCGGAGCGCGCATCTGCGGCGCAGCCTCGACGAGGACGGCATCGCCTTTCTCGAGGAGGGCGTCGCCCCCGTTCAGTTCGTGGACACGTTCCCGCGGACGGCGGACCGGAAGATCGACCTCGTGCCCGAGCCGCTCGACCGCGAGGCGCCGCTCGGCCTCTACGGCTACCAGCCGGAACCGGAGACGGGGCGCTATCCGCTCGCCCTGATCTCCCCGGCGACCGACCGCACGATCAGCTCGACTCTGGGCGAGCTGCACCGAGCCCCGGTGCCGGTCGCGATACATCCCGACGACGCGGGGCCGCGCGGCATCCGCGACGGGGACCGCGTGCGCGTCTTCAACGCGCTGGGTTCGGTGCGCTGCCGCGCGCAGGTGGACGCCAGCGTGCGGGCGGGCGTGGTGTTCCTGCCCAAGGGAATCTGGAGCCACAACACCGAGAGCGGGACGACCGCGAACGCTCTGTCTCCGGACACGCTGACGGACCTCGGCGGCGGGGCGTGCTTCAACGACGCGCGCGTCGAAGTCGAGCCGGCCGGGCCGGCGTGACCGACGCGCCGGCTCCGCCCTCCGGCAAGGCAGCCGCCGACATCGCGGCCGAGCGGGCGTCGAACAAGAGGCGCCTTCGGCTCGCCCTGATCCTGACGCTCGGAGTGCTCGCCGTGGAGGTGGCGGGCGGCCTCGTGGCGGGCAGCCTCGCCCTGCTCGCGGACGCCGCGCACATGTTCACCGACGTCGCGGCGCTCACGCTGGCGTGGGCGGGCCTCGCGCTCGGCGAACGCGCGCCGACCGGCCGCCACACGTTCGGACTCGGGCGCGCAGAAGTGCTCGCGGCCTTCGTGAACGCCGAGCTCCTCCTCGTTGCTTCGCTGGCGATTCTCTGGGAGTCCTGGCAACGCTTCCATGCGCCGGGACCGATTCACACGGACCTGATGATGGGAGTGGCCGCGGTCGGGCTCGCCGTCAACCTGGTCGCCGCTCGGCTGCTGCACTCGGGACGGCGAGGGAGTCTCGGCGTCCGCGCGGCGTACCTCGAGGTCCTGACCGACGCCCTCGCTTCGCTCGCGGTGATCGTCGCCGCGATCGTGATGGCGCGGACCGGCTGGTACGGAATCGATGCCGCGCTCTCCGCGGCCATCGCCCTCGTGATCCTGCCACGAGGCGTCGGAATCCTGCGCGAGGCGACTCACATCCTGCTCGAGGGGGCGCCGGCGGACATCGACATTCCTCGGCTGCGCGATGCGATCCTCGGGGTCCCCGGCGTCGAAGCGATCCACGACGTCCACTTCTGGACCCTGACCTCGGGGCAGCATTCGGCCAGCGTCCACATCCGCGCCGTCGCCCGGAGCGCCCGCGGCGAGGTGCTGAGCGGCGTGCAGCGCGTCCTGCGGGAGGACGCCGGCGTGGATCACGCCACGATCCAGATCGAACAGGGCGACGAAACCGTCTGCCACATCGCACCGGAGCACGTTTGAACGACCAGGCCGCCGGATAGAGGAGGATCCATGCCGCAAACGCCCCACATGGAGCAGCACTTCACGGCGAGCGATGCCGTCCGCGACGTCGTCATCGGGATGTCCGACGGGCTCACCGTCCCCTTCGCCCTGGCGGCAGGCCTTTCCGGCGCGGTGGCCTCGACCGGCATCATCGTGACGGCCGGTCTCGCCGAGCTCGCCGCCGGCGCGATCGCGATGGGCCTCGGGGGCTATCTCGCGGGCCGGAGCGACGCCGAGCACTATGCGAGCGAGCGCGAGCGGGAGCATCGCGAGGTCCGGGAGAAGCCGGCAGTCGAGGCGGACGAGGTCGGCGATATTTTTCGGGGTTACGGGCTCTCGGACGACGAGGTCGCTCCGATCCTGCGCGCCTTCCAGCAGCACCCGCAGGAGTGGATCGACTTCATGATGCGCTTCGAGCTCGGCCTCGAGAAGCCCGACCCCGGCCGCGCGCTGCGCAGCGCGCTCACGATCGGCGGCGCGTACGCGGTGGGAGGCCTCATTCCGCTTGGGCCCTATATCCTGCTCAAGGAGGCGGCGAGCGCGCTGTCCGTCTCGATCGCGGTCACGCTCGCGGCGCTCGCGGTCTTCGGTTTCGTCAAGGGCCGCTTCACCGGGGCCAGGCCGTGGAAGAGCGCCCTGCAGACCACGCTCATCGGCAGCGTCGCGGCGGCGGCGGCGTTCGCGATCGCGCGGGCCGTCGGCTAGCCTGCTGAGCGGCGACGTCGCGAGGGTACGACGACGACGGGAATGGGCGAGCGGGCGAGCACGCGCTGCGTGGTGCCTCCGAGAAAGAGCGAGGAGACGGCCCCGTGGCCCCGGTTTCCCATGATGAGCAGGTCGTAGCCGCGACGGGCTTCCCTGCAAAGGGCGATGTCCGGCGTTCCGGAGACGACCAGGGGACTTTCGTCCCGGCCCGGCTCGATGAGGGCGCCGATTCGACGCTGATAGTGGTCCGTCATGGTCGATCGGAGCGAGCCTCCAGGAGAGCGCAGAAGGTCGCCGCGTTCCTCGAGGACGGCGGCCCGCAGGTCCGAGGTCGGCCGGACGTGAACGACCGTGAGGGACGCTCCGGCTCTTCGGGCGAGGGCGCGCGCGGCGACCAGGGCGCGGCGCGAGGCCGGCGAAAAGTCGGTTGCCATGAGGTACCGGTTGCCCGTCGGCATGCCCAAAGCCTAACACCCATGAAAACTGGAGATATGGAACGGGCGTGGGCGTAGCATGCCGGTCGATGCGGGAGCAACGATGAAATTTCTTGCGGGGATGCTCTTCGGATTCGCAGTCCTGTTGGCCGGCGGCGCGGCCGTCGCCTGGGCCGGCCTCTTCAACACGGCGGCGACGGTGCCGCCGGGGGCCCTCGAGCGCAGGATCGCGCAGTTCGCGCTCGACCGGTCGGTTGAGCGGCGGGCGCCAAAGACCGGCAACCCTTTGAAGGCGGATCCGGAAGCGCTGCGCGGCGGCCTGGCCCATTACAGGGCGACGTGCGTGAGCTGCCACGGGGCGCCGGGCGTGGATGCGTCGGAGGCCGGCGACGGCTTGAATCCGCCGGCCCCCGACCTGACGCTCGGGCGCGTGCAGAAGCGCACGGACGGAGAGCTCTTCTGGCTCGTGCAGAACGGCGTCCGCATGACGGGAATGCCCGCCTTCGGCCCGACGTACAAGGACGAGGAGATCTGGAAGATCGTGGCCTTCGTGCGACGCCTTCCGGCGCTCTCGCCGGATCAGGAGCGGGAGCTCAAGGGCGAGGGCGGGAAAGACTGAGCCCGGCTTCGACCCCCGCGCGGACGACGTCTCCCACCGATACGCCGCCGCGATAGTTCCCGAGAAAGTGCAGCCCGGGCCAGCGGACTTCCGCTCCGGCGAGCTCGGCGATGCGTTTCTCGTGGCCCCGCTCGTACTGGGGGATCGCGTGGCGCCAGCGGGTCACGAGCAGGACGTGTGGAGCTCCGCGGACCAGACCCTCCGACTCGAGGTCGCGGGCGGCCAGCTCGGTCAGCTCGTGATCGGAGAGTTTGATGGCGCCGGGGTCCCGAGCGCCCGCCATGAAGACCGTCATCAGAGCCTGGCCGGCGGGGGCGCGCCCGGGGAATAGGCTCGAGTTCCAGACGGCGCCGAGGATGCGCCGGCCGGGCCCGTTGCAGACGAGATGGCCGAAGCCTTCGAGGGGGCGCGCGAGGGCCCTCTCGGGCCAGGCCAGATGGAGGACCACGACGGGCGGCTGTGGGATGCCGGCCAGGGCGCTTGCCGCTTCGGGCGCAAAGCCCACGACGAGCTCGGCTGCCTTCGGAGCGGGAACCGCAAGGACGACCCGGCCCGCGTCGAGCTCGCCGGCGCCCGTACGGACCGTCCAGCCGTCGGCCCGGGGCGAGATGGACTGGACGGCCGTTTCCGGCCGGAACCGGCTTCCGAGCTTTGAGCCCAGCGCGCGCGGGAGCGTCTCGAGGCCTTCGCGAAAGGAGAGCAGTCCCCTCGGCGCGGCCGAGCCGGGCCGCTTCGAGCGGCTCGAGGCGAGGATTGCGCCGAAGAGGCTCCCATGGTCGCGCTCCGCGCGGGTGAGGATCGGGAAGGCCGCCGAGACCGAGATCTTCCCGGCGTTGCCGGCGAAGATGCCCGCGACGAAAGGCTCGACGAGCCTGTCGGCGACCTCCGGTCCGAGACGGCGCGCCACGAAGTCGCGAACGCTCTCGTCGGCAACGGGTGCGGCCCGCCGAAACGGTTCGCCGAGGAGCCGCAGTTTCGCGCCGGTGGAGAGGAGTCGCGTTGAAAGGAGCTGTCCGAGCGACATCGGCACGGCGTGCAGCTCGCCCTCGAAGTCCACGTACCGTTTCGCGCGACTGTCGGTGCGGAGGACCTCGCCGTCGAGGCCGAGTCCTTCGATGAGGTTCGAGAGCTCCGGGGTCGGCCGGACGGTGTTCGGCCCGGTCTCGAGGAGGAAGCCCTCCCTCTTCTCGCTGCGCACGACTCCGCCCGGGCGGTCGGAGCTCTCGAGGACGAGGACCTCGGCTCCGGCGTTCGAGAGAGTCCACGCCGCGGCGAGCCCGGAGAGGCCCGCGCCCACGACGACGGTCGGCGGGCTCATGAGTTCCAGAAGGGCGCGACCGATCGCGCGAGATCCTCCAGAGCGCGCAGGAACGTCGGTCGGTCGTTGAGGCCAGGAGTACGGCGGAAGTGCGCGATGCCGGCCTCCCGCGCCTGCCCGGCGAAGAGCTGGTCGATCTCCTGCAGGGTCTCGACATGATCGGTGACGAATGCAATCGGCACGACGAGGACCTGGCGCTCGCGCCGGCGGCCCAGCTCCGCGAGGACCGCGGAGGTGGGAGGCCCGAGCCACTCGACGGGCCCGAGCTTGGACTGGTAAGCGAGCGTCGAGGCCCCCGTCCAGTCGAGCCGCTCGAGGATGGCGCGCACACTCGCCTCGACCTCGCTGGCGTACGGGTCGCCCTCTTTCGTGACGAGCTTTTTCGGGATCGAGTGCGCCGAGAAGACGAGGCGGATCGCCTCGGGACGGGGATCGGGAAACTGCGCGACCTGTTCGCGGACGCCCTCGGCGTGCGCGTCCACGAAGAGCGGGTGTGTCGGGAAAGAGCCGAGTTCGTGAAGCGAGGCTCCGGGCGCGAACTTCTGCACGGCCGCGCGACTGCGCTCGAGGGCCCCCTTCGTGGTCGTCAGCGAGTATTGCGGGTAGAGCGGAAAAGCGAGGAACCGGTCGACGCCTTCCGCGGCAAGCTCGCGGACGACATCTTCGACGACCGGCGCGGAGCACGTCATGGCAGTGCGGACGACGGCGTCTCGGCCGTCCGCGCGCAAGAGAGCTTCTGTGCCGGCCGCCTGTTGCTCCGTCAGCCTCCGGATGGGGGACCCGCCTCCGATCGAGGCGTAGAGCGCGCGCGAGGCTTTCCTGCGGCCGAGCGCGATCGCGGCGGCAATCGCCTTGCGCAGGAGGGCGGGGCGGACTCGGATGACGTCGGGATCCGAGAAGAGCCGGTAGAGGAAGGCGGGAACGTCCTCGAGCGTCTCGGGGCCCCCGAGCTGCAGGAAGAGAATCGCGCGGCGGGTCACAGTGTCTTCGAAAAGAGGGGCTTGTCCGGGCTCGACTCCAGATACGCATCGAACGGCATCGCGAGGTTGCGCAGGAAGACGCGGCCGAGCGGCGTGGCGCGGATCTCGCCCGAGGTCAGCTCCACAAGCCCGTCCTCGGCGCAGGGGGCGAGGCGCGCGATCGCCGGAGCAAACAGGTCGTCGAACACGATGCCGAAGCGCTGCTCGATTTCCTTCTTGACGACGACGCCGTGGCAGAGGAGATTGCCGATGACCTCCCGGCGCAGCTCGTCGTCGGCAGAGAGATGCAAGCCGCGGAACGTGGCGGCGCCCGAGTCGCCAACCGCCTGCCGGTAGGCGGCGAGCTCGCGGCGGTTCTGGACGTAGTAGCCGCCGACCGAGCCAATCGCGCTCATGCCGAATCCCACCAGGTCGGTCCCGGCTTTCGTCGTGTAGCCCTGGAAGTTGCGGTGGAGGGTTCGGTTGCGGCGCGCCCGAGCGAGCTCGTCGTTGGCGCGTGCGAAGTGGTCCATGCCGATGTACTCGAAGCCGGCCGCCGTCAAGCGTTCGAGGGCCGTGCGGAAGATGCTGAACTTCGTCGCCTCGTCCGGAAGGTGCGGCAGGAGGACGTTCTGGTGCTTCTTCATCCACGGCACGTTGGCGTACGAGTAGACGGCAAGCCGGTCCGGGGCGATCTCCAGCACGCGGTCGATGGTCGCGGAGAAGCTCTCCGGCGTCTGGTGGGGCAGGCCGAAGATGAGATCGAAGTTGATGCTCGGAAAGCCGAGGGCGCGGGCGTCCTCGACGAGGCGCCGCGTGGCCTCGTAGGGCTGGATGCGGTTGATGGCCGTCTGGACGCGCGGGTCGAAGTCCTGTACGCCCATGCTCAAGCGGTTGAATCCGAGGCGGGCGAGGGTTTCGAGGTGTTCGCGCGTCGTCACCCGGGGGTCGATCTCGACGCCGAGCTCGGCGCC
>JANMPW010000729.1:0-4267 GCA_031370065.1 Acidobacteriota bacterium | reverse complement strand
CGCCCGAGCATCTCCTTGATCTTCTTTCCGATGTCGGCGGGCGAGCGCACCACGCCGACGCCCGCCGCTTCGAGAGCCTTCATCTTCTCGGCAGCCGTGCCCTTGCCGCCCGCGATGATCGCCCCGGCGTGACCCATGCGCCGGCCCGGGGGCGCCGTCTGGCCCGCGATGAACGACACGACCGGCTTCTTTAGGTTGGCGGCAACCCAGCACGCGGCCTCTTCCTCGGCCATGCCGCCGATCTCTCCGATCAGGACGATCGCTTCCGTGCCCGCGTCCTCTTTGAACGCCATCAGGCAGTCGATGAAGTTCGTGCCGTTGACCGGGTCGCCGCCGATGCCGATGACAGTCGACTGCCCGAGACCGAGGCGCGTCAACTGGTCCACCGCCTCGTACGTGAGCGTGCCCGAGCGCGAGATGACGCCGACCGTCCCCGGCCCGTGGATGCGGCCGGGCATGATGCCGATTTTGCACTGCCCCGGCGTGATGATGCCGGGACAGTTCGGGCCGATGAGGCGCACGGCCTTCCCCGCCGCCGCCTGGCGATCCAGGAAGACGCGCGCCCGAAGCATGTCGTTGGTCGGGATTCCCTCGGTGATGCACGCGATCACGCCCACACCCGCATCGGCCGCCTCGACGATCGCGTCCGCGGCGAAGGGCGGCGGCACGAAAATCATCGACGCGTTGGCGCCCGTCTCGCGCACCGCGTCCGCCACGGTATTGAAGACCGGAATCCCCTCGTGTGTCGTCCCGCCCTTGCCCGGCGTGACGCCAGCGACGACCTGCGTCCCGTACTCGCGGCAGGCGAGCGCGTGGAAAGTCCCCTCGCGGCCGGTGAGCCCCTGGACGAGCAGGCGGGTCTCTTGACCAACCCAGATGCTCATCGCACGGCCTCCACGACCTTTCGGGCCGCGTCGGCCAGGCCGTCCGCCGGGGTGATCTTCAATCCGGACTCGCTCAGGATCGCCTTGCCCTGGTCCACGTTGGTGCCCTCGAGGCGCACGACCACCGGGATCGACAGGCCCATCTCGCGCACCGCCGCGACGACGCCCTTGGCGATGATGTCGCAGCGCATGATGCCGCCGAAGATGTTGATGAGCACGCCCTTCACGTTCTTGTCCGACAGGATGATACGGAAGGCGTTTTTGACCTGCTCCTCGTTGGCACCGCCGCCCACGTCGAGGAAGTTCGCGGGCTCGCCGCCGGCGAGCTTCACGAGGTCCATCGTGCCCATCGCCAGCCCCGCCCCGTTGACCATGCAGCCGACGTTGCCGTCGAGCTTGATGTAGTTCAGGCCGAACCGCGAGGCCTCGACCTCGAGCGGATCCTCTTCGGAAAGATCCCGCATCTCCTTGATGTCGGGATGTCGGAAGAGCGCGTTGTCGTCGAAGGTCATCTTGGCGTCGAGCGCGAGGACGTCGCCCTGCTTCGTCACGAGCAGCGGGTTGATCTCGGCCAGGCTGGCGTCGGTCTCGCCGTAGGCCCGGAAGAGCGCCTGCATGAGCGCGATGCCCTTCCGGAAGCCCTCGCCCGAAAGGCCCAGCGCAAACGCGAGCTTGCGCGCCTGAAAGGGAAACATGCCCGTGGAAGGATCGATGGCCTCGCGCACGATGGCATTGCCGTCCTTCGCGGCGACCTTCTCGATTTCCATCCCGCCCGAGAGCGACGCCATGACCACGGGTAACCCGCGCGACCGGTCGAGCGTGACGCCGAGGTAGAGCTCACGCGCGATGTCGAGGGCCTCTTCGACGAGGACTTTATGGACGAGCCGGCCGGCCGGGCCAGTCTGCGGCGTGACGAGCGTCATCCCGAGGATTTTCCTGGCCAGATCGTGGGCCTCCTCGGGGTCGTTCGCGAGCCTGACGCCGCCGCCCTTGCCGCGGCCGCCCGCGTGGATCTGGGCCTTGACGACGACGCGGCCCCCGAGACGCTTGGCGATCTCGCGCGCCTGCGCAGGACTGTCCGTGACCTCGCCGCGGGGCACGGCGACGCCGTAACGGGCGAGGATCGACTTGGCCTGGTATTCGTGGACTTTCATGTTCCTGCCGAAAGAGCGCGGGATTATACGGGAAGTCGTGAGGCGTGAGTCGTGAGTTGCGCGGGGGCGTTCAAAGCCGGAATGCGGCAAGGCAACGCAACCCCAGACCCGACAGGATCGCGAAAACCACGACGGCGACGACCGCCACGAGCCTCCTGGACCGGGGGCCCCGGGCGAGGCCCCAGGCGTCGGTGAAAGTGAAAAGGCCGACCGAGAGGTGAGCCGTTGCCCCGAGGAGTCCCGCGACATAGGCGGCGTGCATCCACGGGCTCGACAGCACGGCCTGCATCAGGCGAAAGAGGTCGAGGCTCTCGTGATCGCGCACCTGGACGAGCCGCGCCGTCCACAGATGGAAGAGGATGAATCCGAAGAGGAGAACGCCCGTCGCGCGCTGAAAGATCGCAAGCGTCCGGCGGGCGCCGCCCGGGCGCCCGGCCCCCGGCGGCTCGGTGGCCGTCACGAAGAGGCCGTAGATGCCGTGGAAAAAGATCGGCAGCGCGATGACAAAGACTTCGAGCAGGACCACGAGCGGCAAGCCCTGGAGCCGCCGCGCCATCGCGTTGTAGGCGTCCGCGCTTTGCGACGCCGAAGCGTTGACGTAGAGGTGGAACCCGAGGAACGCTCCGACCGGCACGACTCCCGAGATCGAGTGGAGGCGGCGAAACAGGGAGCGGCGCGCAACCTCCATCGCACTCGTCCCGGCCTGCTCAGACCTTCAGGATGGCGAAGAGCTCCCGGACCGCTGCGGCCGAACGGGCCAGGGCCGCGCTCTCCTCTGCCGTGAGGGCGATCTCGACGACCTTCTCCATCCCGGACGCCCCGAGCTTGACCGGAACGCCGAGATAGACGCCATCCATCCCGTACTCTCCCTGGAGATAAGCGGCGCACGGGAGGATCTTCTTCTTGTCCTTCAGCACTGCGTCCACCATCTCGACGACCGCGGAAGCGGGCGCATACCAGGCCGAGGTCTTCAGCAGGTTGACAATCTCGGCGCCGCCGTCGCGCGTGCGCTGGACGATCGCGTCGATCTTCTCCTTCGGCAGCAACTCCGGGATCGGAATGCCGGCAACCGTCGAGAATCGGGGCAGCGGCACCATCGTGTCGCCGTGGCCGCCGAGGACGAACGCGTGCGTGTTCTCGACCGAGACGCCGAGCGCCTCGGCGATGAACCACCGCATGCGCGCCGAGTCCAGGACGCCCGCCATCCCGAAGACGCGCTCGCGCGGGAGCTTCGATACCCGGCGCGCCACCTCGCACATCGCGTCGAGCGGGTTGGAGACGACGATGAGGATCGCGTCGGGCGAGCCCGGGAGGACCTTGCGCACGACGTCGGCGACGATGCCCTCGTTGGTGGCGACCAGGTCGTCGCGGCTCATCCCGGGCTTGCGCGGCACGCCCGCGGTGATCACGACGATGTCCGAGCCTTCGGCGATCTCGTACCCGTTCGAGCCGGACATCCGCGCATCGAACTTTTCCACCGGGGCCGATTCCATGATGTCGAGCGCCTTGCCCTGCGGCACGCCCGGGACGATGTCGATGAGGGCGACGTCCGCAAGCTCCTTCTCGACGATGCGCTGCGCGGCCGTGGCCCCGACATTTCCGGCTCCGACGACGGTGACTTTCTGTTTCATGTTTTCCCCTGGCCGATCCCCTCCCGCCGGAGAGGAGAAAAGCGCGCGGATTCTATCGCGCGCGCCGTCGTCCGCAAGGCGGCCCGTCGGGGCAGGCTACAATATGCGCATGACTCCCGGCCGCCCCGACTACAAGCAGCATCCCCTCTGGACCGAAGCGATGGCGCTCGCCCACGAGGCCTACGCGGTCGCGGAACAACTGCGGGAGCGCGATCCGGAAGCGGCGCACCTGCTGCGCAAGGCCGCCGTCTCGGTCCCCGCGCACCTGGCGGGGGCCCTGTCGGCAGAAGAGGCGTTCGCGCGGGAGACGGACGCGTCCGAGGCTCGCGCGGCCCTGGCGGAAGTGGCGGCGCGCGCCGAGGGACTGCCGACGCGCGGGGGCCTGTCACGCGCCCTCCTGCAGCACGCCCGCGACCTCGAGCGCTCCGTGCGCCGAACGCTCGGGGAGCCCCGGAGCTTCGTCTGCTGACGGACGCCGAGCAGAAGACGCGGCGCCGCCTGCTGGCCGCGGTCGTGATCGTCCCGGCCCTTCTTGCAGCCGCCCTCTGGCTGCCGCGGTGGTGGGAAGCCCGCGAGTTGCGGGAAGCCCGCGCGATTG
>JANMPW010000721.1:0-3390 GCA_031370065.1 Acidobacteriota bacterium | reverse complement strand
GTCGAGCACCACATCTCGAAGCTGGTCTCCGCCGGCCGGAAAGTGGCCGTCTGCGACCAGGTCGAGGACCCCCGGGCCGCGAAGGGGCTCGTGCGCCGCGACATCACGCGCGTCGTCACTCCCGGCACCGTGCTCGACGCCGAGTCTCTCGTCCCGGATGCGCCCTCCTATCTCGCCGCGCTCGCCCCCGGCGAGCCCGACTGGGGGCTGGCTTTCCTCGACCTCTCGACCGGGCGGTTCCACGCGGGCGCCATCCAGGCTTCTCGGGTGGAAGACGCGCTAGCGCTCTTCCGACCCCGGGAGATCCTCCTGCCCGAGGAGGCGGCAGAGCCGGGCTTTCGTGCCACGCTTTCTCGCCGGAGCGGGGCCTGGTGGCAGAGCGCGCCGCACCAGATCCCAGGATTTGAGGCCCTCGCTCCTTCCGCGCGCGCCGCGGCATCGGCGGCGCTGGCCTACGCCCACGAAATGCGACCGGGAGGGCTCGAGCACATTGGGCCGCCCTCGAGCCTCGAGTTCGGATCGCGGATGGGTCTGGACCAATCCGCGATCGCCACTCTGGAATTGTTCGAGTCTTCCGACGGGGCGCAGGAGCGCAGTCTTTTCGCGCTCATCGACCGCACGCGCACGCCGCTCGGCGCCCGTGCGCTGCGCGAGACCCTCGCGCATCCCTCGCTCGATCGGGTCGAGCTCGAGGCGCGATGGGATGTCGTCGAGGAGCTCCTGCGCCGGACGGAGATTGCCGAGCCGATGCAATCCGCGCTCGAAGAGGTCGGGGATCTCGAGAGGCGCTTTGCGCGGGTGGCCGTCGGCACGGCGGGGCCGCGCGAGGTGGCCGCGCTGGCGTCGGGGCTCAAGGCCGTGCCCTCCGTGGTGGCTTTGGCCAGAGCCCTCTCGGGCGGGAGGTTCCGGTCGCTCTGCGAGGCGGTGCCCGATACGCAGGACTGCGTTTCGCGGATCGAACAGACCCTCGCTCCGGATCCGCCGGTGCTCGCCTCGGCGGGCGGGTTCATTCGCGACGGCGCGGACGCGGAGCTCGACACGCTGCGCCAGCTGCGACGCGACGCGCAAAGCGCGCTGCTCGCGATCGAGGCCGAGGAACGGCGGCGCAGCGGGATCGCCACCGTGAGGGTCAAGTTCAACCGCGTGTTCGGGTACTCGCTCGAAGTGGGCAACGCCCATCGCGAGAAGGTCCCGGCCGACTGGATCCGCAAGCAGTCGCTCGCCAACGCCGAGCGATTCGTGACCCCGGCACTCAAGGACCTCGAGGAGAAGATCCTCGGAGCCGAGGACCGCATCGGCGAGATCGAGTCGCGGCTCTACGGGGAGCTGCTGGCGGCGCTCTGTCGCGCAGGGGACCGCGTGGCGAGGACGGCGGCCGTCATCGCACAGCTCGATCTCTTCGCCGGCCTGGCCGAAGTAGCCCGGTCCGGCCGCTGGGTCCGTCCCCGCCTCTCGGCTCTTCCGCGCCTGCACATTCTCGGCGGCCGCCATCCGCTCGTCGAACGCCTGCGGCGAGAGGAGCCATTCATTCCGAACGACACCGACCTCTCCGCGGAGCGGCGGATCCAGCTCGTGACCGGACCGAACATGGGAGGCAAGTCCACGTACCTGCGCCAGGTCGCGACGATCGTGCTGCTCGCGCAGGCGGGCTCCTTCGTGCCGGCCGAGGAGGTCGAGCTTTCCGTCATCGACCGCATCTTCACGCGCGTGGGCGCCGCCGACTATCTCTCGCGCGGCGAGTCCACGTTCATGGTCGAGATGCTCGAGTCGGCCGCCATCGTGCGGGAGGCGACGCCGAAGAGCCTCGTCATCCTGGACGAGGTTGGAAGGGGCACGTCGACTTTCGACGGGCTCTCGATCGCCTGGGCGCTGCTCGAGTATCTCCACGACACGCCCGAGAAGGCCGCGCTCGTGCTCTTCGCGACGCACTACCACGAGCTCACGGAAATCGCTCTCGTCAAGCCGGCCGTCGTGAACACGACGATGGCGGTTCGCGAGGTGGGCGGACGGGTGGTGTTCCTGCGCAAGGTCGTGCCCGGCGCCTCGGACCGCAGCTACGGAATTCACGTCGCCGAGCTCGCGGGCCTGCCGGGCGCCGTGACGGCACGTGCGCGCGAGGTGCTCGCGAACCTGGAGAAGCAGGAGCTCGACGTGCAGGGGGCCCCGGTGCTCGCGCGCCGGCAGGGCGAGAGCGCCGGCAGCGGGCAGTTTCTGCTGTTCTCCTCGGAGCAAGAGCTCGCCCTCGAGAAACTCCGAGCGCTCGATATCAACCAGATGACTCCGGTGGCCGCGCTCTGCCTGCTCGCGGCGCTCCAGGAGCGATTGAAGGGCAAGTGATCTCGCGCCTCTTCGCTGTGGGCCTTACCGGCGCGGCGCTCGAGCCGTCCGAGCGGACGATTCTGACGGCGCTGCCTCCCTGGGGCGTGATCCTCTTCCGGCGCAATCTCGAAAGCCTCGATGGTCTCGCCCGCCTCGCGGACGAGCTCGGGGGCCTCGGGATTTCGCATCTGCTTCTCGACCAGGAAGGGGGGCCTGTCGACCGGCTGCGCGACCTGGTCGCTCCCACGCCTTCACTCCAAATCGTTTCCCGAGCGGGGGCGGCGCGGCGCGCGGGGGCCGCGGCCGGCGCGATGCTCGCGAGGCTCGGCTTCGATGTGGATCTCGCTCCGGTGGTGGATCGCGGCATCGCGGGCGCGGGAGCGCTCGTCCTCGGCGAACGCTGCGCCTCGGCGGACCCGGAGGATATCGTCCGCGGCGCGGGGGCTTTTCTCGAGGGCCTGCACAGCCAGGGTGTGGGAGGGTGCCTCAAACACTTTCCGGGCCTCGGCCGCGCTGCGCTCGACACCCACACGGCGCTGCCGATCGTGCCGCGGGACCCCCGCGAGGAGGCACTCGATCTCAAGCCCTTCGCCGCGCTCATGGATCGCGCGCGGGCGGTGATGATCTCTCACGCGGCCGGGCCCGACGGGGTTCCCGCGTCGCTGTCGGAGCGGGTGGCGACCGGCCTCTAGCGCACGGACCTCGGCTTCACGGGAGCGGCCTTGTCGGACGACCTCGAGATGGGCGCCCTCGTCGAGTTCGGCGATCTTCCGGAGCGCTGCGCGCGCGCGAGCGTCGCCGGCTGCGACCTCCTGCTCGTCTGCCGGCGGATCGAGGAGTACCCGAGGTGCGTCGACGCCGTGGAGCGTTCCGTCCCCGGCAGGCGACGCGCTGAAGCGGCCGCCCGACTCGACGGCTACGCTCGACACATCGCGTCGCTGCGAAAGGCGGCGGGCAGCCCCGAAATCACGCTCGCCGCGATTCGTGCGGAGCTGCGGGCTCTCGCCTAGCCCGCGGGCGCGGGCGGGGACTCGCCGTAGGCAACGCCGGCCGGAGGCCGGCGGTTACCCC
>JANMPW010000712.1:0-3206 GCA_031370065.1 Acidobacteriota bacterium | reverse complement strand
GCCGCCGGTCTCGAACTCGCGGTTTCAGGGCAGGCGACCATTCAAACGTGGCCGGAATGTGCTTGCGGAACACGAACGTGAGCCCGGCGAAACTGACCAGGACACTCGCCGCGGCCGGCAGAATCATCCACTGTGCATACTCGACGAACGAGATGTGGAAGAGGCTCGACACGATGATGTTGATCGGATTGCTGATGACCAGCGCTCCGACGAGATTGGCGACGTAGAGAACGGCGAAGTAGTAGGGGACCTTGTTTTGGAGAGTCCAGGAATCCCCCTTGACCTGTTCGATCAGTTGAAAAACGAGGGGCGTGAAAATGAGGACGGCCGCGTCGTTGGTGAAAACCATCCCGGTGACAGCCCCGCAACCGAACACGTACGCGAAGAGCCGGCGGCCGTTACCCCGGGCCGCCGTGGCGATCGCTCGGGAAAGCAGGTCGAAGAGTCCGGCCCGCTCGGCAATGAGCGTGATGACCATGAGGCTCACGATGGTGAGAATGGGAAAGAAGAGGAGCTTGACGGCGAACGCCACCAGATCCAACGGCACGAGGCCGAGGCTCAAGCTGAGCACGGCGCCGAGGCCGGCGGCGATCGCGTGCTCGACACGGAGCCGCCCGATGCGCGGCCGCACCAGAGACAGGCCGACGGTCAGAGCGAGAATCGAAAAGGCGGCGACCCGCTCGGCACCCATGCGTCCCTACCTCCTGCGCCCGCGGGGAATCTTGTCACACGTGCGCCCTGCCCGGGACGGCGGTTGCTATGATCCCGCTCGCTTCCGAGAAGGAGGAAATTCTGTCGATGCGCGCCGCATCGCTCTGCACGCGATGGTTGCCGGTCCTGCTCGCCGTCGTCGTCGCGGACCTGAATTTCTGGTACTTCGCCTCCACGGGCGAGAACCACGCCGACTACGTCGGGATGGCTTTTTTTGTGCTCGTCGGGGGCTACTACGTCTGGAGCCTGATCGGCCGCCGGGCCCTCGCGCCGCTCGTCTGCGGCCTCGGAGCCCTGGCCGGACTCGGAATGATGGGGCTTCGGGAGAAGGGTACCTGGGATCCTGGTTACATCCCCCCGTACGCCGTCTTCATCGTTTTCGTGCTGCTCGGCCACGCGTTCGGCCGCTCGCCGGCGCGCACGCCTGGAGGAGCCCGCTTCAGACGTTGAACTTGAAGAGCATGACGTCGCCGTCCCGAACGACGTAGTCCCTGCCCTCCTGCCGGACGAGCCCCTTCTCTTTCGCCGTGGCCATCGAGCCCGTTGCGACGAGATCGTCGAAAGAAACGGTCTCCGCCTTGATGAAACCCTTCTCGAAGTCCGAGTGGATGACGCCGGCGGCCAGGGGCGCGGTGTCGCCTGCGTGGATGGTCCACGCCCGCGTCTCCTTCTCGCCGCCCGTCAGGTACGTCCGGAGGCCGAGCAGGTGGTAGGCGGAGCGGATGAGCGACGACACGCCCGAGTCCGCGACCCCGAGGTGGGCCAGGTACTCGCGCGCTTCGGCGTCCGGAAGCTCCGCGAGCTCCGACTCGATCGCCGCGGAGACGACGACCGCTTCGGTGCCGAGGTGGGTCTCGGCGTAATGCCTCACGGCGGCCACGTGGGGCGACGCCTTCTCGGCCGTCGCAAGCTCGCTCTCGGCGACATTGCAGGCAAACAGCATCGGCTTCATCGTGAGGAGGAAAAACCGGCGCGCGACGTCCTTCTCCTCGGGCGAGAGAGGCGCCGTGAGGGCGCGCTTGCCTTCGTTCAAGTGCACGAGGAGCTTGTCTGCGACGGCGAGCGACTCTTTGGCTTCCTTGTCGCCGCCGCGGGCGGTCTTTTCGAACTTGTCCCGGGCGCGCGTGACGGCCTCGAGGTCGGAGAGCACGAGCTCGGTCTGGACGGTCTCGATGTCCGAGACCGGATCGAGCGCGCCCGCAACGTGGACGATGTCCTTGTCCTCGAAGCAGCGCACGACCTCGACGATCGCGTCCACCTCCCGGATGTGCTGGAGGAACTTGTTGCCGAGTCCCTCGCCCTTCGACGCGCCCTTGACGAGGCCGGCGATGTCGACGAACTCGATCGTGGCCGGGATGATCCGTTCCGACTTCGAGATCTTCGCGAGCGGCTCGAGGCGCGCGTCGGGCACGGTGACGACGCCGACATTGGGCTCGATCGTGCAGAACGGGTAGTTCGCCGCTTCGGCCTTGCGCGTGCGCGTCAGGGCGTTGAAGAGGGTGGATTTGCCGACGTTCGGCAGCCCGACGATTCCGGCGCGCAGCATAGGGCGGGGGAGTATATCGGAGGGCAATCGGCAGTCGGCAGACGGCCGCAAGCAGTCTGCAGTCTACGGTCTGCCGTCTCGAATGTAGAATGCCCCTACTCTGACTTCGTCGTCACAACAGTCCCCCGGCTTCTTGCGCGCCGTTTCGCGCTGGGAGATCGTTGCGCTCTCGGTCAACGACGTCATCGGGAGCGGGGTCTACCTGATCCTGCCCGTCGCCGCGGCGATGCTGCTCGGCCCGGCGAGCATCTGGGCGATTCTCGCGGCGGGCGTCGCGGTGCTGCTCCTCGTGCTCTGCTTCGCGGAGGCGGCGAGCCTCTTCGACACTCCCGGCGGCGCGATTGTCTACACGCGCGCGGCGTTCGGGGACTTCGTGGGGTTCGAGGTCGGCTGGATGACCTGGATTGCACGTGTTTCTTCGATCGCGGGCCTCTCGGTCTTTTTCGCGCGCGCGGTCGGATACCTTTGGGACGGGGCCAATCACGGCGTCGGGCAGGTGCTCACCATCGTGATTCCGTTGCTCGGGCTGACGTGGATCAACGTCCGCGGCGTCAAGTCCGGTGCGCGCACGGCGGTGGTCCTGTCGTTCGGAAAGACGCTCCCGCTCCTGTTGCTCGTCGCCGTGGGCGTCTTCGCAATCTCCTGGAACCGGGTCTTCCCCGTGCCGATGCCGGACAGCGGAAACTTCACGAAGGCCGCCCTGCTTGTGCTCTTTGCGTACGCAGGGTTCGAGAACACCGCGGCTCCGGCGGGAGAGTTCAAGAACCCGCAACGCGACGTTCCATTTGCCCTCGTGGTGCAGATCGCAGTCGTGACCGCGATCTACACCCTCGTCCAGCTCGTCGCGATCGGGACGATCCCCAACCTCGGGCAGTCCCCGACGCCGCTGGCCGACGCCGGCCGGATGCTCCTCGGTCCGATTGGCGGATTCCTCCTGACACTCGGCGCC
>JANMPW010000656.1:0-1548 GCA_031370065.1 Acidobacteriota bacterium | reverse complement strand
CGACCTCCGGGCGACTTTGAGCTTGGGTTCGCGGTCGATCGTCACGCTGTAGCCGAGGAACGTCCGGTCCCACGGCCGCGCCACCGCACTCTTGTCCCGATTCACCTTCAGTCGCAATCGCTTCGTGAGGAAGCCCTCCAGCGACGCCATCACCCGCTCACCCGCCGCCTTCGATCGCACGTACACGTTGCAGTCATCGGCATAGCGCACGAAGCGGTGTCCCCGTCGCTCCAGTTCCTTGTCCAGCTCGTCGAGCAGGATGTTGGACAGGAGTGGTGACAGCGGCCCGCCCTGCGGCGTGCCCTCCGTCCGGGGTGACGCGACTCCGCCCTCCAGCAGCCCGGCCCGCAGGTAGCGGCCGATGAGCCGGAGCACCGGCTTGTCCTTCACCCGGCTCGCCACGAGTCGCATCAGCACGTCGTGGTTCACCGTGTCGAAGAACTTCGCCAGGTCCAGGTCCACCACCCACCGGTGTCCCGCCGCGATATGCTCGCGGGCGCGCACGAGCGCGTCGTGCGTCCCGCGTCCCGGCCGGTAGCCGAAGCTCGCGTCCGAGAACGTCGGGTCGAAGATGGGCGACAGCGCCTGATGCAGTGCCTGTTGGATCATCCGGTCCAGCACCATCGGGATGCCGAGCGTCCGCGTCCCGCCGTCGGGCTTCGGGATCTCCACCCGTCGCACCGGTTGCGGTTCGTACGTCCCGCCCAGCAGCTCCTGCCGGATGCGCGGCCAGTGCTCGCGGCAGTGTTCGCCGAGCGCTTCGACGGTCATCCCGTCCACGCCCGATGCACCGCCGTTCGACATCACCCGCGCGTGCGCCATCTGCATGTTCTCGCGGCGCAGCACTTCGTCGATGAGACTCCGAGCCCCGTCCCCGGTGATTGCTCCGCCTCGTGCCGCGCGTGCTTGACGCTCCTGCTCCGATACCTCGGCGGTTCCGCCGCCTACCTCTCGGACAGGCTCGGGCATTCCAGCCCTCGTTCCTGCGTCTCCTTCACGTCGCGAACGCATCGGTCCGGTTCGGCTCCTCTAGTTCGGCCCTTCGCGGCTGTGCGCGCCGCTACTATGGCCTCGGCTGACTCCTCGCTCCGTCCGGGGCCGACTGCTCAGCCGGACGTCGCCCTTTCAGGCGTGGGGCGAGGTCTCCCCGGGTATTGCGCGTGACTTTCGCTCCATCCACCCGTCGCATCTACGTCGACACGTTCCGGATGACTTCGGGCTTCAGGCTCTTTGGCCCCCTCGCCCTCGTGTCGTCGCCTCGTATGCGCTTCGTGTTCCTCGGGCCAGAGCTTTGCCTGCGGCTTCCTTCCCACCCCGCCTCGCGGCGACGCGGTTGCCGTTCGGCTAACGGTTCCCGTCATCAAGGTCCGTAGAGGACTTCCACCTCCTAGTCATCGCGCCCTGCCGGGCGCACAATGCGAAGGGCGCCGCCATACGCGACGCCCTTCACGGACGACTCACGAAACAAGAGAACTAGACGCCCTTCGCCAGCACGCCCGCCATGGTTGTCTGCTCCCACGCGAACTCGCTGCGGCCGAAGTGCCCGTA
>JANMPW010000648.1:0-1634 GCA_031370065.1 Acidobacteriota bacterium | reverse complement strand
CGGCCCGCGCGGTTCAAAGCCTTGGCCCACTCCCCGGTGTAACGAACGTTGGCGCTTTCCATACCCGCCGCGGTCTCGTACTCGGAGAGGGCCTCGGACGTGGAGCCGGACTTTTCGAGAGCCTCAGCCAGACCCAGGTGATAGTCCGCCCGATTGGCCGCAGCCACCGCCTCACGGAGCAACCTTACGGCGGCGGGGAAATCTCCAGCACGGGGCGCCGCCATTCCGGCGGTGTAGGCCTGAACCCCAGGAGCCATTGCAACCGCCACCACCGAAGGGAGCGAGGGCTGAACCTTTGGCGCAGCCACCGGGGACGCCGTTGTGGTGGTGGCGGCGGCCTCCTGGACCGTGCGCCACGCCGCGAAAGCCACCCCGAGGGTCAGAATCGCGAACACGAGCGGAACCAGCGGACTTCGGCCCTGGTCGCCCTCCTCGGTGACGAAGAATCCGGGCTTTCCCTTCTTGTCCGGCGTGGCCTCTCCGGCCTTTATCCCTTCAAGCGGCTCTCCGCATTTGACGCAGAACTCTTTATCAAGACGATTTCTGGTCGAACACTGGGGGCAACTTCGAAAATTCGAGGCCATTTGAAACCGAAGCGTAATCCCAAACGCCTCCTTTTGGAAGCGGCCCGGTCAACCTACTGGGTCTTGCATACCGAAGATCCGATTCGATACGGTGTCGTCGTCGCGGTGAGGTCTTTGTAGTCCTGAGTTCCAGGCGTCAGACCCATCCGCACAAGACTGGTCGAGCCTGGGATTGTCACCGTCGGAACGGCGACGCCAGGAGGCGGAGGCGCACTCTCGGCATTCAGACCCTGGTCGACCACCAGGCTGCCCTCGCCCGAGACCCTGATGGCGTTGACTTTCTTGCCGCTGAGCTCTATGAAGGAATCGTCCCCGGTGGCGCTCAAATCGAACGCCGCGTCGGGGATGGCGGGATCGGCAGGTGTGAGGCCCTTGAGAGCGATGATGATGCTGTCGAACGTGGACACGCACGCGGAGTTGAACTTGATGCCGGCATAGAAGACGACCGGCGTGAGGGGCGCCACGGCGCCGGCAAAAGCCGAGGCCGGCTGCGTGGTTCCGCGATAGTTCGCCGGGAAGTTCTTGGCGAAGACGTCGATTTTCGTGCCGCTCGAGTCCTTGAAGGCATACGCCTTGAAGGGCTTCGTTGCGTCAAGTACCACCCGGCGGTCATACCCCGCTTCGGCATAGACAAGAATGTCTCCAGGAAGCGACGGGTCGGGCCGATTCTGCTGCACGGACACGGCTGTGCCGAACGGCTGATTCCCCACCGTGCCGGTGACTGCGGCGAAGAATTGCGCCGGTGCCGTCGCGGGCGTGGTCGCGTTATAGCGCCAGATACGGCTGTGGATATCTCCGAAGTAGATCGTCTTCGTCTTCGTCGCGATCGGGTTTCCGATGAACTGATAACCGGCCGGAGAGTTCCCCGTGCTGTCTTCCGCATAGCCGACGGGAGAGGCCACCAGGAAGTTCGTGAGAGCGGGCGTCTGAGCCGGCACCGAGGCATCCGCGATGTCGAAGCTCCGGATGACATCGCCATTCAAGGCATCCAGGACAAAGAAGGTCTTCCCTTCCGTGCTCACATCGGAAAATCCCGAACCGGTGAAGAGC
>JANMPW010000453.1:0-2314 GCA_031370065.1 Acidobacteriota bacterium | reverse complement strand
ACATGCACCAATGGCCCTTTTCCTGGTTGACGACCGTGGACGTCTCGCGGGACGGCTACCGGGCGGAAGCCCTGTTCTGGTACACGACGCTCATGTGCGTCATCGCGTTCGCGCTCGTCACGTTCGCGCTGGTGTATTCCTCGTGGAAATACCGCGCGCGGCCGTGCGTCAAGGCGCTGTACACCCACGGGACCGACCGCAAGAGCTTCGCCGTCACCGGCATCCTCGCGACCCTCGTTTTCGTGACGATCGACATGAACCTCGTGAGGGTGTCTCAGGCCGACGTCCAGGAATACACCTACAACTGGCCCGTGTCGCCCGACACCGTGAAGATCGAGGTCATGCCGCAGCAGTGGGCGTGGAACATCCGGTACGCCGGGCCCGACGGCATCTTCAACACCGCCGACGACGTCGTGACGCTGAACGAGATGCGTGTGCCCGTCGGACGGCCGGTGATGCTGAACCTGAAGGCGAAGGACGTCATCCACAGCTTCTACATCCCGAACTTCCGCCTGAAGCACGACGCGAACCCCGGCTACGTGACGTGCACCTGGTTTCAGGCCGTCCAGACCGGCAATTTCGAGATCGCGTGCTCGCAGATGTGCGGCTGGGCGCACTACCAGATGAGGGGCGATCTCATCGTCCAGAAGGACGCCGACTTCGCGCGCTGGATGAAGGAAGCCGAAAGCGACGCGAAACGCCGGTTCGACCCGGCCGACAAGGAACAGCTCTGGGGATGGGAGTGGGTGCAGTAGAGATGATGACGACACCGCCGACCGTCCGGCACATCCACGTCGGGCCCGACTTCCACGCCGAACAGCACGTCCACCCGGATCCCACCTCGTTTCTCAGGAGATACATCTTCTCGTTCGACCACAAGGTCATCGCGAAGCAGTTCCTCTGGTACGGCCTGTTCTTTCTCGCGATGGGCGGCGTCATGGCGATGATGATCCGCTGGCAGATCGCGTACCCCGGCACCGCGTTCCCCGTCCTCGGGCAGCTCCTTTGGCCGCAGAGCGGCGGCGTCATGCCGCCGCAGTCCTACGCGTCGTTCTTCACGATGCACGGGACGCTCATGATTTTCTTCGCGATCACGCCGATCCTGATCGGCGCCTTCGGGAACCTTCTCATCCCCCTCATGATCGGCGCGCGGGACATGGCGTTCCCCACGCTCAACCTGCTCTCCTTCTGGACGAACGTCCTCGCCGGCAGCTGCATGATCGTCTCGTTCTTCGTCCCGATGGGGGCAGCAGCCGGCGGCTGGCAGTCGTACCCGACGCTCTCGACGCTCGTGGGCTCGCCGGGTCACGGCCAGACTCTCTGGATCGTCGGCATCTTCCTGACCGGAAGCGCCTCGATCATGGGCGCCGTGAACTACATCACGACGGTCGTGCGCCTCAGGGCTCCCGGCATGGGCTACTTCCAGATGCCGCTTTCCGTCTGGGGCATCTGGCTGACCGCGATCCTCAACGCCCTCTTCGTCCCCGTGCTCGCGGCGGGCGTCCTCCTCCTCTTCCTCGACCGCGTCTTCGGCAGCCACTTCTTCCTCGCCGGCGCCGCGATCACGAAGGGCGGCGGCGATCCGGTCCTCTACCAGCATCTCTTCTGGATCTTCGGCCACCCGGAGGTCTACATCCTCATCCTGCCCGCCTGGGGCATCGTGTCCGACCTCCTGTCGTTCTTCTCGCGCAAGCCCGCGTTCGGCTACAAGGCGACGGCGCTCTCGATGAGCGTCATCTGCCTCCTCTCCATGGTCGTGTACGGGCACCACATGTTCGTGGTCGGCATGAGCCCTCTTCTCTCTCAGGGGTTCATGACCTTGACGATGCTCATCTCGATCCCGTCCGCCGTGTTCTTCCTGAACTGGCTCGGGACGATGTGGCGGGGGTCCATCCGCTTCGCGACGCCCATGCTCTTCTCGGTCGGCGTCGTGTTCGTGTTCGGCCTCGGCGGCCTCACGGGCCTCCATCTCGGCGCGATCGCGTCCGACATCTCCCTTCACGACTCGTACTTCGTGATCGGCCACTTCCACCTCACCATGGCGGCCTCGGTGCTGCTCGGCGCGTTCGCGGCGATCTATTTCTGGTTCCCGAAGATGTTCGGGAAGATGATGAACGACACGCTCGGCAAGTGGCACTTCTGGCTCACGATCATTCCGATCACCGTCGTCTTCTGCGGAATGCTCGTCGTGGGCTACGCCGGAATGCAGCGCCGGCTCTACAACTACCAGGCCTACGAGTTTCTGAAGCACCTCCACCCCGTGAACGTATGGATCACGCGCGCGGCGCTCCTCCTCGGCGCCTCGCAGTTCCTC
>JANMPW010000605.1:0-2515 GCA_031370065.1 Acidobacteriota bacterium | reverse complement strand
GGACCTCGAGTCGGCGCTGGCCCGCGCCGAGGCGGCCGAGTCTCCGACGCGGGCACAGCTGCACGAGCGGCTCGCGAGGGTCTACGAGAAACTCGGGCACCGCGCGGAGGCGGCCGCGGAGCTGCAGATGGCGCTCGCGCTCGCGCCCGGGCGCGCGGACTGGCGCAAGGCGCTGGCGCGGCTGGAGAAGTAAGAGAGGCCGAGCGGGCAGTTGAAAAAGGGTGTGGGACGGCGTTACGAGCGCCGCGGCGTCAGCCGGCGTTCGGCAGGCCCGAGACGAATGCCGTGTCGTTGAGCCAGATCGTCTCTTCGCGGCGCGGGCCGGTCGAGATGAAGACGGCAGGCGCCCCGATCGCGTCCTCGAGCGCGCGCACGTAGCGCTTCGCGGCGCCGGGGAGCTGCTCGTAACGCGTGGCGCCCGTCGTCGTGGCCTTCCAGCCGGGGAAGCGCTCGTATACGGGCTCGAGCCGCGCGATGTCCTCGGCGAGTGGCGGCAGGTCGGAGACGGACTTTCCGTCGAGGCGATAGCCGAAGCAGATCGGAATCTCCTCGAGCTCGTCGAGGCAGTCGAGCTTGGTGATCGCGACGGCCTCGGCGCCGGAGAGCTCGACGGCCGTCCGGGCGACCACGGCGTCGAACCAGCCGGTGCGCCGAGGGCGGCCGGTCGAGGTACCGTATTCGTTGCCGCGCGAGCGGAGGAACTCGCCCGTGGCATCGTCGAGCTCGGTGGGAAAGGGACCCGACCCCACGCGCGTCGTGTACGCCTTCAGTACCAGCAGGCTTGCGTCGAGCGACCGCGGGGCGATCGCGAGCCCCGTTGCCACCGAGGCCGACGTGCAGTGCGAGGACGTGACGAAGGGGTACGTGCCCGACGAGAGGTCGAGCATCGCGCCATGGGCGCCCTCCGCCAGCAGCGTCGCCCCGGCCTTCAACCGGTCGCGCAGGTACCGGCCCGTGTCGGTGACGTACGGCCGGACGCGCGCCGCTGCGGCGCCGAGCATCGAGAGAACCTGTTCGACCGAAGGGACGTCCTTTTCGCCGAGCAGCGCGAGAAGGGCGCCGGTCTCGGCGTGGATCGCCTCGACGCGCGCTGCAAGGGTTTGAGCGCGAAAGAGCTCCGCGACGCGGACGCCCTTACGGGCGGCGACGGACTCGTAGGCCGGGCCGATGCCGCGAAGCGTGGTTCCGATCTTTGCGACTCCGGCCGCGCGCTCGCGCGCCGCGTCGAGCAGGCGGTGGTAGGGGAGGATCACGGCGGCGCGATCGGAGAGTAGGAGGTTGTCGCCGATCGTCACGCCGGTCGCGCTGACCGCGTCGATCTCTGCCAGCAACGCCTCGAGTTCCACGACGACGCCGGGGCCGATGATGCTCGTGCGCCCGCGCACGACGCCGGCGGGCAGCAGGTGCAGGGCGAAGTGCTGGTTGCCGAACTTGACGGTGTGGCCCGCGTTGTGCCCTCCGTGGTAGCGGGCGACGATGTCGAAGCGGTCGGCGAGCAGGTCGACGACCTTGCCCTTGCCCTCATCTCCCCACTGTCCGCCCAGGACGGCCACAACTTTCACGGAGCGCTCCTCGAGTGTCCTTCCGAAAAACAGCGCAGGCTAACACAAAGCATAGAGCACCAAGCGGCCGTTGCGGGGGCGCGCCGGGCTTAGAATCCCTAGCGCATGAAGACCATACGACTGACCGGCAGCGCCCTTGGGCTCGAAGACGTGGTCGCGGCGGCGCGGCGGGAATCCCGCACGGCGCTGGCGCCCTCCGCGCGTCGCGCGATGGCCGCATCGCGACGGGTCGTGGACCGGGCGATCCGGTCCGGCGCCACGGTCTACGGGGTGACGACCGGCTTTGGAAACTTCGCCGACGTCGCGATCCCGACCGGCGACATCGAAGAGCTGCAGCGCAACCTGATTCGTAGTCACGCCGCCGGCGTCGGGGCTCCGCTCGGGCCGGCCGCCGTCCGGGCCATGATGGTCCTGCGGGCGAACGCGCTGGCGCGGGGAAACTCCGGCATCCGCGTGGCGACGGTCGAGACGCTGCTCGCGATGCTCGCGGCCGACATCCTTCCGATCATTCCCTGCCAGGGCTCCGTGGGAGCCTCGGGCGACCTCGCACCGCTGTCCCACCTCGCCCTCGCGCTCATGGGGGAAGGCAGCGTTCACGTGCGGGGGCGCACGCAGCGAGCGGCCCGCGCGCTGCGCCGGGCAGGGATCCGGCCCGTGGTGCTCGGCGCGAAGGAGGGTCTCGCCCTGATCAACGGCGTACAGATGTCAGTGGCCGTCGGCGGCCTCGCGCTGGCCCGCGCGATGGAGCTCTGCCGCGACGCCGACCTGATCGGCGCCGCCTCGGTGGACGCCTCCCGCGGCTCCGACGCGGCGTTCGATCCGCGGATCATGGCCGCGCGCCCTCACCCGGGGGCGGCGGCGGCCGCAAAGAACCTCCGGGCCCTGTTGAAGGGCAGCGCGATCCGCGAGTCGCACCGGGGCTGCGGAAGGGTGCAGGACAATTACGCGCTGCG
>JANMPW010000590.1:0-2135 GCA_031370065.1 Acidobacteriota bacterium | reverse complement strand
TCAGACTCCGATTATCGTCGAACCGACGTGAGCGAGTACGACCTGGTCTGCGATGTGTGCGCAACGGCGGTCGAGCCGCGCGATGCGGTGATCGCTTGGGTGGCGGACGGCGGCGGGGAGCACGACTTCACCCTCGCGCATGTCGCCTGCGCGCCGCCCGGCGCGACCGAACGGCGGGACGTGAAGCTGCTGGTCGGGCCGAATGCGTTCCTGGCGTTCACGACCGAACGATTCGGGAAGCTGAACCGGGACCCCGAGCCGCTGCGAGCGATCGTCTGGGCCCTCGCACCATTCGTGATGCGACACGACAATCCCGCGGAAATGGACCTGTTGCGCGCCGCATCGTTCGGCGCCGAGCCCGGGGTGAAGCCGGGCGCGGCCTCCGCCGCCGGGCCCCAAAGGAAGGACGAAGGAGCGGGCAAGTAGGTCCGACGGCCTAGTCGTCGTCGATGCGCTTGCCCCGCCAATATCGAACGTTCCCATCATTTCGATTGCGCGGGGTGTTCAGCCCCATCGTCAGGTAGAACGCGGCCGCCCCGAAGAGCAGCGGTACGAGCAGGTCACTTGAGGTGAGCCGGAGCACGATGCCGAGGGTCTCGCCGAGGGCCGCGGCCAACACCACGATTCCGAACCGGAGCCAGGCGCGCCGCTCGCGATCGATCACGCCGCACCCGGCTGCAGGAATGAGGCCTCGAGGGCCCACTGTCCGCACTGCTCGAGCTCGTCCCGCGACACGAGGTTCGCGCGGACCGCGAGCTTCAGCTCGTCCCGAAGGGTCGTTTGCAGCATCTCCGGCCCGTCCGTGTTGAAGCTGAAGTGCACCTTGTGCTTGCGGAACACTGCGATGAGCTCCTGCAGCTCGTCGAGATCGCGAACCACCTTCGTGTCGAGGTTCGACGAGGGACAGATCTCGAGATGGATTCCCCGCTCCGCGAGACGCTTGCACAGACCGGCGTCCTGCGCCGCGTGGATCCCGTGCCCGATGCGATCGGGCTCGAGGTGGCGCACGACCTCGTCCACGGAGTGCCAGTCCTCGTCCTCCCCGGCGTGCACGGTGAGGCCAAGGCCGGCCTTGCGGGCCTTCTTGTAGAGCGCCGCGTAGTCGCTGTACCGGAAGTCGGGGTTCTTCGGGCCCGCGATATCGATCCCGATGACACCGCGCTTCTTGTACTGGATGGCCTTCTCGACGACGATCTCGTTCAGCTCCCGGCTGAACGTGCGGTCGAGGCAGAAGATGAATCCCGCATTCACCGGATACTCGAGCGCCGCGCGATCGAGGCCGCGTATCGAGGCCATGATGATGTGATCGAGGTCCTGCTCGCCGCCCCTATTCCGCTTCAACGGGCAGTACCGCAGTTCGAGCGTCGTGATATTCGCCTTGCGGTACGCGCCACCGATGACCGCGTAGACGGCCTGCTCCACGGCGATCGGACTCGACTGGATGAGCTCGGTCCAGTGGTAGAGCTCGAGGAAGTCCTCGAATGACTTCCGTCGCTTCGGGTGCACGGTGATGAGGTCGACGAACTCCCAGTAGTCCTTGGTCGGGAGGCGGATCCCCTGCGAGTGCGCGATGCCCCACATCGCCGCGGGATCGACTGCGCCACCGAGGTGGACGTGGAGCTCGGTGAGCTCGTCTCCGAGGGGGTGCGGCACCTATTCCTGTTTGCGAGCTGCGGCTCGCAAAATGCTCAACGACTGGTGGATCCGCTCGGCCCGGCAAAGCCGTGCCCGGCTCAACTCCCCTGCATCCTGTTTGCGAGGTGCGGCTCGCAAAGTGTTCACGACTGGTGGATCCGCTCGGCCCGGCAAAGCCGTGCCCGGCTCAACTCCCCTGCTCGCGGCTCGTGGGCGGACGGCGCACGCGGCGGCGGCGGCGCGGACGCGATTGCTTGCCTTCGGGGTGGCTGTTCCAGATGGCGTGCCCCTCGTCGTCCGCGGAGCAGACCTGGAGCAGGCGATCCCAGACCTCGGCCCGGCGGAGCTCCTGCTCGGCGGTCGCCTTGTCGACGGAGCGCTCGAGCATCACGTCGCAGTCATACGGCGAGCCCGCGAGGCTCCAGCCGTTCTCGGTGAGCAGGTCGACGAGCCGCGCGATCTCGGTCAGGCGCTGGGGGGTGTCCGACACGAATTCGCGG
>JANMPW010000573.1:0-7218 GCA_031370065.1 Acidobacteriota bacterium | reverse complement strand
CTGTCCGTACTCGTCGAGCTGCTGGCCGGAAGCGACTTCGGTCCCCAGAAGCGCGACGGCCAGCCCGGCGGCGGCCCAGAGAGTCCGTTTTCCGACTGTATTCATCTTCACTCCTCAATTCTCGGCTTTGCGAGGTTGTTTCCCGTTCACGTAGATTCAAGACTCGTGCCACATGTCGAGGTGTCGCAAGACATCGCCGCAGAACTGGATCTGCAGTCACTTGCCCAGAAGGTGACGGATTCTGCCACCCAGCTGAGCGGCGCGCAGGCCGGAGCTTTCTTCTACAAGGTCATCAACGACGAGGGAGAAGCCTTCCTTCCATACGCGCTCTCGGGCGCGCCGAGAGAGGCGTTTGAGCGGTTCGGGCTTCCGCACAATGCGGCTTTCACCGATCCCACATTCCGGGGCCTCGGCATCGTTCGATCGGGTGACATCACGCAAGACGAACGATACCGTCCGATGCCGGCGCCGGGCGAGCCTCCTGACTTCGCTACTCGGCAGACGCCCCAACCTCTACATGGCCGGCGCCTTCTTCTCCTCGACCATTTTGATGTCGAACTTGCCGTTGCTTTCCAGGAAGAAGACGCACTCGGACGCCTTGTCGCAGCCCGTCGTGTGCCTGTAGTTTGCGGGCTCGAGCAGATAGGAGCCCGCCGGAAGCCTCACCTCTGGCTTCCCCTCCGGCCCGTGGATGAAGGTGCCTGACACGGTCACAATGCGCTCCTCGTGGGAGTGCGTGTGGAGCGCCACGGAGAAGCCCGGAGGAAACTTCAAGATGGCGCCGAACGCACCCTTGGTCGAATCGCCCCACAGCGTCACCTGTTTGACGCCTGGAGGCGCGTCGGGCGCGTCGATCCACTTCAGGTCTCCCGCCGGCCAAATAAGCGGAGTCTTCGCAGAGCTCTTGTGCGCGGTCTTCGGTTTGTCGGCCCCGGTGCCCTGCGCCAGAACGGCGGCGGCAACGAGGGAAGCAGCCAGACAACCCAGGGTTCCCCTCCAAGTCTTCATCATGATGTCTCCTCTTTTGGGCGCCATCCTATCCCAGGCGTGCCGAGGCCGAGGTGCCGCACTTCTCGGGGCACAAAATTTCGCCGATGATGCAGCGCCACCACGTGAAGAACGCCGACCGCCACCGCGCGGCGATCAGGGAGCGCGACGAGTTCTTCGAGAAGCGAGCCGCAGACAGTTGGGGGGTCGCCGCAGACAGTAGGGCCGCGTAGGGCCTCCACGGTTGGCGAAGTTTGGTGGCGGTGCAGGGATTTGAACCCGCGAAAGATTAGGCTCTGACCTGCGCTGCTCTGCATCTAAGGCCGGAAATCCTCGGGTTTCCGGCGTTTTCTTCTTTCCGGCGACCCCTCAATAGCAGGGCATAGCAGGACGGTTCGCAGAAAGAGTCGCAGAAAGAAACCGTTGTCCCTGCGGCATAGAATCACGGCCGCAGTCATTCGATGACACTCTCGGCCGGCACCCGTCTCGGCCCCTACGAGATCCTCGCGCCTTTGGGCGCGGGCGGTATGGGGGAGGTGTACCGGGCGCTGGACACACGGCTAGCCCGCGAGGTGGCGGTCAACGAGGCTTTGACCTCCTCGTGATGACGAATGGCGTTAAGCCAGCCACCCGGCCCGAATTGCGTCAAGAGTCGAACTCGCTTGCGCCGGTGGCAATGGTCGTCCTCATCGGGTTATGCGCAGCGAAGCTCGTGCTCCACCTGCTCACCAGCGTCGGCCGCTACGGCTACTTCCGCGACGAGCTCTATTACCTCGACATGGCCCGTCACCTCGACTGGGGCTATGTGGACGCCGCGCCGCTGATCTCCGTCTACGCGAAGGTTGCCCTCTGGATGGGCGGATCGCTCGCGGTTCTACGCGTCCTCCCCGCTCTGGCCGGAACGGTGCTCGTCGCGCTCTCGATTCTTATCGCGCGCGAGCTCGGCGGCGGGCGCTACGCGCAGCTCCTCGCGGGGCTGGCCGTCCTTCTCGCGCACGGCATCCTGGTCATGGACAGCTTGATGACGATGAATGCCTTCGAGCCGGTCTTCTGGATGGGCTGCACTCTGGCACTGGCTCGAATCCTGCGTACCGGGGACTCGCGACTCTGGCTGTGGTTCGGTGTCTTCGCGGGGCTCGGCCTCGAGAACAAGCACTCGACACTCTTCTTTGGGTTCTCCGTCGTCATCGCGCTCCTTCTGACGCGGCATCGTCGGGAGCTTCGGCAGCCCTGGTTCTGGATCGGGGGAGCGGTCGCCTTTATGCTATTCCTGCCGAACTTGATCTGGCAGATCCGGCACCACTTCCCGACCCTGGAGGTTCTCGAGAACGTTCGCCGCGAGGGAAAGAACGTCATCCTCAGCCCCGTCGCGTTCGTGAGGCAGCAGATCCTCGCCATGAACCCGCTTCTCTTTCCGGTGTGGTTGATCGGTACGGTCTGGTTCCTGCGCGACCGCCTCTGGCGCGTCCTCGGATTTGTCTTCATCGTGTTCTTCACGATCATGGAGGCTGCTCACTCCAAGGACTATTACGTCTTCCCCATATATCCGATGGTGTTTGCCGGCGGGGCGGTTGCCATCGAGCGTTGGACCGCCGCGCATGGGCTGCGGTGGAGGGCTGCGATCGTCACGATCGTCGTGGCGGGTGGCGTGGCAATGCTTCCGCTCGCGACATGGATGCTTTCACCCGAGCAGTACATCGCCTATGAGAAGGCGATCGGCTTGAACCGCCAGAAGGCCGAAGTGCACCACGAGGGGTTGCTGCCGCAGGCGATCGGCGATCAGTTCGGCTGGCCGGAGATGGCCCGGGATGTCGCCGCGATCTATGACGCGCTGCCGCTCGAGGAACGAGCCCGGACGGGGATTCTCACGGGCAACTACGGAGAGGCGGGTGCAATCAATCTCTTCGGTCCGTCGCTTGGGCTGCCGCGCGCATACAGCCGTCATCAGAATCACTGGTACTGGGGACCGCCTGAGGAGGAATACACGAATCTGATTTTCCTGCAGTTCAGCCTTCAGGACGTCCAGGACAACTGCACGACCTTCGAGGCCTTTCCTCACGGCGATCGCTTCGGAATGGCGGAAGAGAACGTACCGATCTATCTGTGTCGCGGCGTACAGTTCGACCTACGAAAGGTCTGGTTGCACTATCATCACTGGAATTAGGCTTGTTTCTTCTACCAGCTGTGCGTGAATCCGCGGTTCGTCGCCGGTGCAAGCAATTCTCGACCGATATCGCGCGGCGATCAAGAAGAGCGACGAGCACTTCGAGAAGCGCGGCGCAGACAGTCGGGGGGTCTGGCGCAGACAGTCGGCCGCAAAAGGCCTCCACGGTTGGCGAGAGTTGGTGGCGGTGCAGGGATTTGAACCCCGGACCTAGCGGATATGAGCCGCGTGCTCTGACCAGCTGAGCTACACCGCCTTCGGGACGGCGGATGATAGCAAAAGACCGGCCCCGGCTATACTTGTTCCATGTCTGGTTTTGCGGACCATTGCGTTGCCTGCGACCAGGACTTTCCCTACGCCCTGCCACTCTGCCAGACCTGCCGCAAGCCCGCCTGCGAGATCTGCGCGGTGCGGATGGGGGGCAACATCTTCTGCAGCAAGCCTTGCGCGCACGCCTTCTTTTTCGGCGGCCAGGACGACGTCGAGGACGAGTCCGATTTGCAGCGGCTTGAAGATGGAGAATGAGCGCACCTGAGCCCCAGTCCCCGGCGCGGCCTTCCCGGTTTGGCCGCTTTTTCTGGCGCGATCCCAACACCCAATTCCTGATTCTCGCGGCGGCGGCGGGCCTTCTCGGAGGCCTCGGCGCCATCGCGTTCCGGTACCTGACCCACCGCCTGACGAGCCTGCTCGTCGGCGCCGAGGACATCGTCCGGGGCGCCCAGGCGCTCGAGCCGATCGTTCGTGTCCTGCTCCCGGCGGCGGGGGGGCTCATCGGAGGCCTGATCGCGCTCTTCTTCTTCGGCGAGAAGGGGCCCAGCGGCATCTCGCACATGATCGAGGTCGTCTCGCTCGGCCGCCGGACGGTGCGGCTGCGGCCATCGCTTGCGCGCGGCGTCTCCTCGATTGCGGTCATCGCGAGCGGCGGATCGGAGGGACGCGAGGGCCCCATCATCCAGATCGGCGCGGCCTTCGCGTCGGCGCTCGCGCGCCGCTGGAAGGTCTCGCCCGAGCGCGTGCGCATTTTGACGGCCTGCGGCATGGCGGCCGGCGTCGCCGGCGCTTACAACACGCCCATCGCGGCCACACTCTTCGTGCTCGAAGTGGTCGTTGGCTCCTTCTCCATGGCGCTCTTCGGTCCGGCCGTCGTTTCGGCCGTCGTTTCGACCATCGTGGTGCGCTCCGTTCTCGGCGACGAGCCGGTCTACAAGGTCGCGCCCTTCCGGCCCGAATCGCTCGTCGAGAGCCTCCCGTACGCGGCGATCGGCCTGCTCGGCGGCTGCGCGTCCGCCTTCTTCGTGCGGGCGCTCACGGCGGGCAAGAAACTCTTCGCGGCGACGAAGCTGCCGATCTGGGCGACGATGGCGATTGGCGGCGCCCTCGTCGGAGCGATCGGGATCGGCATGCCTCAGGTCTTCGGCAACGGGTTCGAGGCCACCAACGAAATCCTGCACGGCAACCCGACCTTGCTGTTCCTCGTCCTGCTGCTCGTCGGCAAGACCATCGCGACCTCCGCGACCATCGGTTCGGGTGGCGTGGGCGGCGTCTTCACGCCGTCGCTGCTCGTCGGCGCGGCCCTCGGGGGCGCCGTCGCGAAAGTCGACCAGGTCGCCCTGCCGCACCTCGCGGCGCCCGTCGGCGGCTACGCGCTGCTCGGCATGGGCGGCATGTTGGCCGGCATCACGCGGGCACCCTTGCTCGCCGTGATCATGATCTTCGAGCTGACGCAGAACACGGCCGTGCTGCTTCCGATGATGGTCGTTTCGGTCCTGGCCGTGGCGGCGGCGCGCATCTTCCAGAAGGAATCGATGTACGTGGAGAGCCTGCGCTCGGCCGGCATCGTGTGGGAGAAGACGCCGGAAGCGACGGCGCTGGCGAGCCTGAAGGTCTCCGACATCATGCGCAGCGACGTGGCGCTCATCCCGCGGACGACGACGCTGCCCGAGATCGTGGCCGCGTTCCTGCGGTCGCGCAGTCTCTTCCTCTACGTGGGCGACGCGGAGGGCCGGCTCGAAGGCGCGGTGGACATCCACAACATCAAGGAGTCGTTTCCCGAGCGCGATCTTTCGACGCTCGTGATCGCGGCGGACCTCGCAACCGAGATCCCCTTCGTGACGCCGGGGGAGCCCCTCACCTCCGTCAACGAAAAGCTCTGGTTCCGCGACATGGGGCAGCTTCCGGTCGTGGACTCTGCGCAAGGCAGGAAGTTCCTGGGCATCGTCACCCAGCGTGACCTGCTCGGCGCCTTCGACAGCGAGGTCTTGAAGCGCAACCGGCTCCTGACGCGCGTCCGGACGTTCGGTGAAACGGGGGAGGTGGACTACCTGGAGCTGCCGGAGAAGCACCACTTCATCGAAGTGGACGTGCCCGCGTCCATCGAGGGTCTCACGATGGCGGAGGCGGCGCTGCGGTCCCGCTACGGGGTCTCCGTCCTCGCGGTGAAGCGGCGGACGAAGCAGGGCTTCGAAAGGCGGTTCGTGCCCGAGCCGAGCGATCGCTTCGAGCACGGCGACGTTCTCGTCGTTCTCGGCAGCGAGGATGCGATCGCCCGAATCCGGGAGGCCTCGCCCCTGCCCCTGCTGTCCGGCTCCTGAGCTTTCGGCCGCAGGCGTTCACTCCGCGAACGGCCGCCGAGAGTCTCTGCTACCGGAGCCCTCCAGCTCGCGTGCCTAAGACGAGCCGCTAGCCCGGCTCCTACGCCCGGTGCTATCCTCACCTCATCCTGGAAAAAGATCGCCAGGCCCTGTTGGCCAAGGACAAGCAGAGCGAGTTGGTCGCGCTGCGCGGCAAGTGGTTCAAGGAACGCACGCGCCTGTACGACCGGGAGACGGGTCTGCCGACCGTCGCGGTCCTCGTCGACGACCTGACGAAGCAGCTCGAGGAGCGCGGGAGCATCTCGGTCCTGGTTTTCCGCCCGAGCTCCGAAGGCGCCGTCGAAGAAGTCTGGGGCTGGGAGGCGTATGACGACCTGCTCCTCGACTTCGTGCGGAGGCTCAAGGCCTTCCAGACCGACGGCATCGTTCCCGGCGGAACCCTCTGCCTGCCGTACGTGCGGTCGGACGAGATCATCCTCTTCATCAGCCCTGACGGCGGCGGCATGGTCGAAGGCCCGACCGCGCTCGGGCAGAAGGCGGCGGAGCTCGACCAGCTGATCCGCGGGTACCTCGCCGAGCGCGCGGACCTCTCGGCGCGCTTCCGCTCCTTTGTGGGTTCCTCCCGGATCATGAAGGACCCGAAGCACCGCATCGAGCGGCTGCTCTACCGCGGAGTCCAGGATGCGCGCGACCAGGTCACGCGCAAGACCGTGCGCGCGGAGATCCGGGGCGGCCAGCTCCTGCAGGACGTCATCTCGCGCCAGGACATCCGGCCGGTCTTCCAGCCGGTCTTCGATCTGGCGACGGGAAACATGATCGGAATGGAGGCCCTCTCGCGGGGTCCGCGCGGCAGCGAGTTCGAGAGCGGAGAGGCTCTCTTCTCTCTCGCCGATCGCACGGAGCTGCTGCTGCCGCTCGAGCGCGTGTGCCGCCGGCGCGCTCTCGAGGCGGCAGCGCAGGCCAACCCGAAACGCCAGATCTTCCTGAACCTCTCGCCAGCGGCGGCCTCGGATCCCGAGTTCCTCGGCCCGGTCTTCCGCGACCAGGTGCGCGCCCTCGGTCTCGAGCCGGACCGCATCGTCCTCGAGATCACCGAGCGCACCTACGCCGTTTACGAGGGGCTCTTCCGCGAGGTGCTCTCCAATTTCCGCTCGCAGAACTTTCGCATCGCGGTCGACGACGTTGGCACCGGCTACTCGAACCTCTCGTCGCTCGCCGACATCGAGCCCGACTACCTGAAGTTCGACAACGTCTTCGTGCGCGGCATCGACCGGCGCCAGGTCAAGCAGGACCTGCTCGAGGCGCTCATGAGCTTTGCCCGCAAGATGCACACGAAGGTGATCGCGGAGGGCATCGAGACCCGCGAGGAGCTGCGCGTCCTCCAGTCCCTCGGCGTCCCCTACGGCCAGGGCTTCCTGCTCGCGCGGCCGATGCCCGTCGAGGAGATCGAGCGGTTCGCGTCGATCGCGATCTAGC
>JANMPW010000544.1:0-4929 GCA_031370065.1 Acidobacteriota bacterium | reverse complement strand
GTCGCACGGGTGGGGCGATACCTTCATCCGCTGGGCACGCTGGCGGTGTGGGTGACCGTGGCGGCGCGAGCGCCGAGGCCGGTGCGGCTCTGGGTGAGGGGCGCCGACGGCCGGGGCTGGGCGCCGGACACGGCGTGGCGCCACGCCGACGACGGGTTCGATCGAAAAGTGCGGCCGTTCGAGATGACCTACTTCCATGCGAAGGGATCGGCCACGCTCACGCTCCCGGCGGGCAAGTACACGGTCCTGGCCACACGTGGGCTCGAGTACGCGGCGGTCACGAAGACCGTGGAGGTTGCCGCGGGCTCAACCGCCGCTGCGCGCCTGCGTCTCGATCGCCTGATGGATCTTCCCGCGCGCGGCTGGTGGAGTGGGGACATGCACGTTCACATGAACTACGGCGGCGCGTACCGCAACGACCCCGCGCGCCTGCGCGCGCAGGCCGAAGCCGAGGACCTCCACGTCGTCGAGGACCTGATCGTCAACAAGGAGCAGCGGATCCCGGACGTTGCGCGGTTTTCTCCGGACCTCGATCCGGTGTCGACCGCGAGGACGCTCGTCAAGCACGACGAGGAGTACCACACGAGCTGGTGGGGCCACACGGGGCACCTGGGACTCACACAGCATCTGATCCTGCCCATTTACGCGGGATACGCGAACACCGCCGCGGCGAGTCTCTTTCCGGACAACTCGACGATCATTGACCTCGCGCACGCTCAGGGAGGCGTGTCCGGATACGTCCACCCGTTCGATCCGCCTGCGCCCGATCCGAACGGCGCCGACCCGATCACCAACGCGCTGCCGGTGGACGTCGCGCTCGGGAAGGCGGACTACATGGAGATCGTCGGGTTCAGCGATCACCAGACGACGGCCGGGGTCTGGTATCGATTGTTGAACGCCGGCTTCCGTCTGGCTGCCGGATCCGGGACCGACGCGATGGCCAACTTCGCGTCGTTGCGCGGTCCGGTGGGGATGAACCGCGTCTTCGTCCGCTCGGGCAAGAAGCTCGACTACCGAGCCTGGCTCGGCGCGCTCAAGGCCGGTCGGACGGTTGCCACGAACGGTCCGCTGCTGGCGTTCACGCTCGAAGGGCGCGAGGTGGGCGACGAGATCACGCTGCCGGCGGGCGAGCACGAGCTCGTGGCGAAGGTGACCCTGCGCTCGATCGTTCCGCTCGAGCGGCTCGAGATCGTTTCGAACGGAGTCGTCGTGGCGACCGTGCCGCTCGCCGCGGGCGGGACTCGGGCGGACGCCGCGATTCCGCTTCGGATTGCCAAGAGCGGCTGGTACACGCTGCGCGCGTGGTCCTCGGGCGCGGTCGAGCCGGTCCTCGACATCTACCCCTTTGCGACCACCAGCCCAATCTACGTGACGGTGGGCGGTGCCCCGATCCGCAACGCCGACGACGCGAAGTACTTCGCCGCGTGGATCGAGCGACTCGAGGCGGCCGCGAAAGCGCACGCTGGATGGAACGACGAAAAGGAAAAAACCGAGGTGCTCGGGCGCCTTGCCGCGGCGAAAGCGGTGTTCCAGAAGCGGGCGGACGAAGCGACGCGGTAGGGACGCGTCCGAGCTGTCGCGGCAACCGAGCGCCGAGGCAGATCCCCCTCTCCCGGCGGGAGAGGGCGAGCGGATAGAATCGCGGCCAGGCTTCATGGCACTTTCGCCGGGTACCCGACTCGGTCCCTACGCGATTCTGTCGCCTTTGGGCGCAGGCGGGATGGGGGAGGTCTACCGGGCGCGGGATGCGCGGCTCGGGCGGGACGTCGCGATAAAGGTGTTGCCCGAGCTCTTCGCCGCGGACCCGGAGCGCCTGGCGCGGTTTTCGCGCGAGGCCCAGGTCCTGGCGTCGCTCAATCACCCGAACATCGCCCACATCCACGGTCTCGAGGACTCCGGAGGCACGCTTGCGCTCGTGCTCGAGCTCGTCGAAGGAGAGACGCTGGCCGAGCGCATCGCGGGCGGGCCGGTTCCCGTGGACGAAGCGCTCGGTGTGGCGCGCCAGATTGCGGACGCTCTCGAGGCCGCGCACGACAGGGGGATCGTCCACCGGGACTTGAAGCCAGCCAACGTCAAGCTGACGCCCGACGGCAAGGTCAAGGTCCTCGACTTCGGTCTGGCGAAAGCGATGACAGGTGACGGCTCCTCGCCCGACGTGTCTCACTCCCCGACGCTGACCGCCGGAGCCACGCGCGCGGGCGTCGTCATCGGAACCGCGGCGTACATGTCGCCCGAGCAGGCGCGGGGCAAGACGGTCGACCGGCGCACCGACGTCTGGGCTTTCGGCGCCGTGCTTTACGAGATGCTGACGGGGCGAAAGGCCTTCGAGGGCGAGACGGTCTCCGACACGCTGGCGGCCGTTCTGACGCGCGATCTGGATTGGAAGGCACTTCCCGCCGCGACTCCCGCATCCGTGCGGCGGTTGCTCAAGCGCTGCCTCGAGCGCGACGCGAAGCGTCGCCTCCACGACATCGCCGACGCTCGGCTCGAGCTCGACGAGGTCTCGATGGAGCCGGGGCAGGCCGCGCCTCCCGCGCCAGGTCGTCGCGGCCGACGGGTGGCCGTTCTTGCAGCGACGGCCCTCGTTTCCGCCGCTCTTGCCGCCTTGCTGGCGTTGCGTTTTCCCGGGCGCGCTCCGGCCGCTCGGTCGGCGCAGGTAACTCGTCTTGCTCGCATCACCCACACGTCTCGATCCGAATGGCCTGCATGGTCGCCGGACGGGAGCCTGCTTGCCTACGCGTCGGATCGGACCGGCAACTTCGAGATCTATGTGCGCCGCGGCGAGGGGGGTCAGGACGTCAATGTCACCAATGACCCGGCGCAGGACGTTCAGCCTGCCTTCTCGCCGGACGGCAGCACGATCGCCTTCATTTCCACGCGCGCCTCTCGCACCGGATTGATCAAGATCGGGGGAACGCTCGTCCGTAGCGCGCGCACCTACGGCGGGGATCTCTGGGTCGTTCCGACCCTCGGGGGCGGGGCGAGGCGCCTCGCCCCGGAGGCTAACTTTCCAACCTGGAGGCCCGACGGCAAGGGAATCCTGTACGTCAGCGGGCCGGAGAACCGGCGGGGAATCTTCGAGGTCTCTTCCGACGGCGGCCCGCCGCGGACGATCCTGTCGAGCGACTCCTCTTCCTTCGAGATCGATCGCATCGCGTGCTCGCCGGACGGGCGGTGGGTCAGCTTCGAGACCCAGCTCGAGGGGGCTTATCTGATGCCGGCGTCGGGCGGAACCCCCCGCGCGCTCTTGACGGGCGGCTTCAGCAACTCCTGGGACGGTTCGTCCGTCCGTCTCTATTACCTGACGCTCGACGCGCAGGGTGGGAGCCGGATTCAATCTGTCGAGATCGATCCGCAACGGGGCAGTCTGGCGGGAGGGGCGCAGACGATCAGCCTCATGACCTCCTCTCTGGCGGATCTCGCAGTTTCCCGCAACGGCCTCCAGATCGCGGTGGCGGAAGAGGCGGGCTCGCGCAACCTCACCCGCCTGCCGCTCGCTTCGGGAGGCGGCGCTCCTGCCGGTCCCGAAGAAGCGCTCTCGACGGGCCGGGTGAGCGACTCCTATCCGAGCGTCTCCCCCGACGGCCGGCGCGTGGCCTTCGTGAGCGATGTCCTCGGGCATGCGGAGCTCTGGATGCTGGATCTCGAAAGCGGCCGCCGAGAGCGCGTACCGATGCCCGGCGAAGACCTCGCCGAGATCGGCCCGGTCTGGATGCCCGATGGGCGGCGCCTCCTGCTCTCCCGCCTGCTCCCGGGCAACGTCGGATCGAACTGGATCGTGGCCCTGGACGGGAGCGGCGCGGAGGAGATCTTGAGCCGTGTGCCGAGAGAGAGCTTTAGCGGGACGCTCAGCGCGTCGCCGGACGGCAAGAAGATTCTCTATCCAAAGGTGGTCGGAGGAGTGGACCAGGTCTTTCTTTTCGACCTCGCCTCCCGCCGGTCGCTCCAGCTCACCGACACACCCGGGAGCAAGTTCGACATGGTCTGGTCGCCCGACGGCAAGTGGGTGGCCGTGACGGCTCTCCACGACGGCGTCATGCAGCTCTTCCGCATGCCGGCCTCGAGAGGCCCGGTGCAGCAGTTGACGACCGGATTCGAGCGGATGCGGCACCCTTTCTACTCGCCGGACGGGCGCTGGATCTACATTCAGCCCAGTCATCGCAACATATGGCGTGTGCCCGCAGACGGGGGCCGCCTCGAGCAGGTGACCCGGTTCCCGGAGGCAGGTCTCTTTCTCGAGGAGCCGGCCATCTCACCCGAGGGGCGTTACCTCTACTACTGCCGCGGGAATGGGGGCTCGTCGCTGTGGCTGATGACGCTCGAGAATCCGGGGCAACGCCGGTGACTTTCGCGGCACTCCTTTGCTGGCGGGTGGACGAGAGCATATAAAACAGGCATACTGATACATATGAGAACGACGCTGATCCTCGACGACGCCCTTCTCGAAAGAGCGCGCAACCTGACCGGCCTCAAGGAGAAGACGGCGATGGTGCACGCCGGCCTCGAGGCCTTGATCGCCCGCGAGAGCGCTCGGCGACTCGCCGCTCTCGGAGGGACGCAGAAGGGTCTGCGTCCGGCCCGGCGCAGGCGACCCGCCCGGAGCATGCCCCGTTGATCCTCGTTGACACGTCGGTCTGGGTGGATCACTTCCGGCACGGCAGCCCGCGCCTCGAAGCCCTCCTCGGCGACGGGCTCGTTCTGGTTCATCCGTTCATCCTCGGCGAGCTCGCGCTCGGCCGGTTGAAGAGACGAACCGAAATCCTCGGACTGCTCGGAGAGATGCCGTGCGCGGAGCTCGCGAGCCACGACGAAGTCCTTGAGTTCGCCGACCGCCACGAGCTCGCAGGCAAGGGTGTTGGCTGGGTCGACGTTCACCTGCTCGTCTCCGCTGCGCTCGGCCGCGTCTCTCTATGGACGCTGGACCGCCGG
>JANMPW010000532.1:0-5441 GCA_031370065.1 Acidobacteriota bacterium | reverse complement strand
CCTAGCCAGGCCTTTGACGGCTGTCCGAGGACTGACATCTACCGGGGACGGTCCGGAAACCCCGTCGAGGACCTCATCCCGGCTGGCCAGTCGGTGGCAATTGACAGCGCAGAAATCTATACTTCCAAGTTGGACCCTCGGGCCCGGCATATGAGACGGCACCGCATCGCCTTTCCTCTTTCGGTCCTGTTGCTCGCGCTGGCAGGCGGGCAGGCGCTCGCCGGTCCTCCAGCTCCGCCAATTTCCGGCGTCGTGCGTCACCTCGAAGCGCCGGTGTCTGGCGTCCTCGTCATCTTCTTCAACCTCGGCGACAATTCTCTCGCGCGGATCCGAACGGCCACGGACGGCACTTTCGTGCTCTCGTCGGCACCGGCCGGCGTCTACGAGCTCGTCGCATACAAGCGAGGCTTCGAGCCGGCGTTGCAGAGGCTGTGGCACCAGGCGGGCGCCGAACAGGTGTCGGCGGTCTCGATCAAGCTGACGCGCAAGGGCGGCGAAGCGCCCCCCGAGGCCCCGGTACCAACCACCATCTGGGACCTGCGGGACCGCCTGCCTTCCGACGTGCTGCGCGAGCTCGCCATCGAAGAGGTTTCCGACAGGTCCACGTCGCCCGCCGACAAAGTGCGCCTCAGCCGGCTGCTCGCGGGCGAGCTCAAGACGATGACCGAGGCGCCGCAGGGCTCCACGGCCGCGCTCTCGCGAGCCGAGGTGGGCCTGCATGGCGGACTTCCGAACGGCTGGCAGTACGGCATCACGGGCGACTACGCGAAGCTCGGGGATGCCGACGTGCCCGGCGAGGTGACGACCGGCAACGCGGCCGGCCTCGCCGTCGAGATCAATCCCTCCGCCGACGCGCACGTCACCGTGTCCACCCGGCGCAACGTCCTGTCCGTGAACGACAGCCAGGCGAGCCTCCAGACGCACGCCGTGAGCTGGAGCCACGGCGCCGAGCAGGGCCGCGTCGAGTCCGTGGCGGCCCGGTACGTCGAGGAGACCAATCTTTATCGTGCCACCGCGCTCGGCACGACGATCTTTCCGCTGTCCTCCCGCACCTGGGAAGTCAACGGCGCATACGGCCGGCCCTCGACGCCGGATACGCCGGGAGTGGCGGTGGGGATGACCTACCGGCACAGCGAGGCGAGCGTGGGCCCCTCGGGGGTGGGAGCGGATGGCGTGTTCGTGCAGTCTGCACCGGACGCGGACCTCTCCGCCTCGACGGCCCTCCGCGTCTCCGAGCAGCTGGAAGTCGAAGGCGGGGTCGTGGCGCGTTACATCGGCAGCGCCGCGGCGGGATACGGCATCGCGCCGGTGGCCACCATTCGCTACACGATCGGCGGCGCGACGGTCTACGCGCGCGGGCTCTACCGCGCGGTCGGGTCCACTTCGGACGCAACGATCGTCATGCCCCGCGTGACTTCGATCGAGGAAGGCCGGGAGCCCGCGGCGACGCGCTCGTTCGCGATCGGCCTCCAGCGCAACGTCGGGCGCGATTCTTCCGTGCAGCTCGAAGTTTCCGAGCAGCGCATGGGAGAGCTCGTGCGCGCCTTCTTCGAGGGCGACTTCCTCACGGACTTCGACAGCGTGTATCTGCTCGACGGCAACAACGTCCGCCAGTACAAGGCCGCCATCCAGCAGCGCCTCTCCAACACACTGTCCGGCAACGTCACGGCGCGCTACGGCTCGATCGACGGCGAGGTCACGGGCGGGAGCCGTGGGAGCTACGGCATCACGAGCAACCAGGGGCGTTTCTGGTCGGCGCGCGCCGCCGTGGAAGTGCTGCCGACGCACACCGGAATCGCCATCCTGATCCGAGGCATCCGGCAGGACCTCCGGACGCCCGACGGCACGCTCGCCAACGACTCGGACAAGCTCGCGCTGTCCGTGGCGCAGGACCTGTCCATCATCGGCCTGGCTCCCTTCGGCGCCGACTGGAAGCTGCTCGTTGCGATCGAGAACGCGCGCGGCACCGGGCTCTCCGAGAACAAGGACATCGCTGCCACCACCAACCGCCTCCTCGGCGGGGTGGCGGTGGCGTTTTAAGTCGGCTCGTCGGCTCGAATCCCGGTCTTCGGGGTCGTAGGGGCGGCCCTCGGCCCGCCCGGGGACGGGAGGGCCAAGCCCCTCCCTTACGACGCTGCCGACTGTAAGACCCGGGTCCCATCCGCCCCCATCCAAATCTTTTTTGGACTATATTCAGATTCTTGATTTTCGACCCCGGGGATATCGCGCTCCAAGATCTCAAACCGATGATCTCAAATGATTTAAGCGGCATCCATTTGGATCCGGCGGTGGCATTCGGATTGCTGAATCAATCCCGGTGAACCGCGTGGCAAAGAGACTGGTGATCCTGACGCTCGTCGCGCTGACCCTCGGCACGGTCGCGCTCGGGTTCATCTGCTTTGCCCGCAAGGTCGACAGCTTCTCGGCCACCGGCTTCACATCGGACCGAGAGGGCGGCGCGCTCGTGCTGAAGTCGGTCGAGCCGGGCAGCGCCGCCGCACGGGCGGGCCTCGCCGCGGGCGACCGCATCATCCTCGCCGACGGACAGACCGCCGCTTCCCTCGCCCACCCCGACCGGCAGCTCGCGATCAAGCCGTTTCCGCACGCGCTCGTCGTCCTCTCGCCCGGCGGCGAGATCCGAGGCGCGTCGCTCGGCGAGCCCTCGGTGCGCTTCGACACCACGTACCTGTTTCTGGCCTTCGTCGGAATCCTGTACCTCATCATCGGGCTCTTCACGATCGCACGGGAGCGCACCGCGGCCGCGTACGTGTTCTGGGCGCTCTGCCTCTGCTCATTCGCGATCTACGTGCTGACCCCGGCGGGGCCGCGCGACGCGATGTGGCGGGTTTCGTGGCTCGCCGAGGATTTCTTCCGCGCATTCCTTCCCGCGCTGCTGCTGCACTTTTTCTTGGTCTTTCCGCGGCCAGTCCGCGTCCGCCGCGTCCTTGCCCTGCTCTACGTCCCGGCCGCGGTTTACATCGCCGCGGAGCTGGCCGTTCTCGCCGCCCGCCCCTCCCCCGGCGCGGCGGCCTTCCTGGAAGCCTGCGAGCGCTTCTGGTTCGTCTACTTCGTCGTGTACGCCTCGGCTGTTCTCGCGCGCCTGATCGACCTCCAGCGTCGCCATCGCGAGGACGCGGAGGCCGAGAAGCAGGCCCGCTGGATCGGCCTCGGCGTGATCGTGGGCCTGGCGCCCTTCCTCATCCTCTCGGCGCTGCCGCGCGCCTTCGGCCTCGAGTCGCCGCTGCTCTCGAGCGTCGCCGTCGTGCCGCTCGTGCTCATCCCCCTCTCCTTCGCCTACGCAATCCTGAAGTGGCGGCTCTGGGACGTGGAGATCTTCGTGCGCGAGGCGATCGGCACGACCGGGGCCGTCCTGCTCGGCGGCATGACGTTCGTGCTGCTCAATTCGCTGCTCGACCGCACCCTCGAGGGAATGGCGGCCGCCGGCAAGAACGTCATCGCCTTCTCCTCGGGCATCCTCATCGCCTCACTGCTCGTCCCCGTGAAGAAGCGCATCACCGACGTGCTCGAGCGCATCCAGTACCACGACACGTACCGCGCGCGGCGGGCGCTGCTCGACATCGCGCGCGATTTCGCGACGCCGCGGCCCCGCGAGGAGGTCGTGCAGGCGATCGTCCGCCGGGTCGAGGAAGCCCTCCGCGTCGTTCCCTGCTCGCTCTTCTTTTTCGAAGGCCCGGGGCACGATCCGGACGCCGTCGCCCTGGCCGAGTCGCTCGCCAAAGAGGACCGGCTGCGCCTTCGCGGGACCGCCTTCGGCGCGACGCCGCCCGCGACCCTACTGCGGCTCCACGCTCTCGGCTACCGCGCGTTCTTCGCCATGCGCTGCGGGGGCTCGCTCGTCGGCGCCCTCGGCGTCGGGTACAAGGACGGGCGCGTTCCGCTGTCTTCCGAAGATGAGTCCCTCCTGACGGCCGTGCTGGCGCAGGCGAGCCTCGCCTACGAAAACGCTCGGCTCTACGGCGCGCTGGCACAGCGGCTGGCCGAGATCCGGACGCTGCAGGAGTACCAGGAAAGCGTCATCCGGTCCTCGCCCTCGGGCATCATCGTGCTCGACGCGGACGGCAGGATCCACTCCTCGAACCCCGCGTTCGCCCAGCTGACCGGCCGCACCGAGGCCGCGCTCCAGGGCCTGCCGTTCGAAGACGTGCTGCCCGGCGTCGCGCTCGGCGCGCCCTCGGAGCACTCCGACGACTCGCGCATCGAGGCAAAGCTCTCGACTTCCGAGGGCGAGGAGCGCGATCTGCAGCTCTCCGTCTCGGCCTTCGCCGGATCGCCGGACCGCCGCGTGGTCGTCGTCGAAGACATGACGGACCGCATCCGCGCCGAACGGGCGCTCGCGGAGCGTGAACGGCTCGCCTCGCTCGGCGTGCTCGCGGCCGGCGTCGCGCACGAGGTCAATACACCGATTGCGGGCCTCTCCTCCTATGCCCAGATCCTTCTTTCCGAGACCCCGCCGAGCGACCCGCGCTACTCGATCCTGAAGAAGATGGAGCGCCAGACCTTTCGCGCCGCGCATCTCGTCAACAACCTGCTCGAGTTCGCGCGGCCGCGGTCGCGCACGCCCCTCACGACCGACCTGCGGGGAGTCCTCGTCAACGCCGCCGAGTCGGTCGAAACCGCGTTCGCCGGGCGGCGCCTCGAGCTCGAGGCGGACCCCGACGGGCCGCCCGCCCTCGTGATCGGCGATCCGCGCGACCTCGAGCAGGTGTTCGTGAACCTGCTGACCAACGCGCGCGACGCCTCCCCCGATGGCGGCGTCGTGACCTGCCATCTCGAGCGCGCGGGAGAGAGCATCCGGGTGACGATCGCCGACCGCGGGCCAGGCCTCACCCCGTCGGCCGCGGAGCGCGTGTTCCAGCCCTTCTACACGACCAAGAAATCCGGCGGCACGGGGCTCGGCCTTGCGATCTCCCGCGACATCGTGCGGCGCCACGGCGGGACCATCGCGCTTTCCGCGCGCGAGGGCGGCGGTGCCGAGGCCCGCGTCGAGCTGCCGCTGGTTCCCGCGGGGTCGCCCTCGTGAGGGTCCTCGTCGTCGACGACGAGGAGGTCATCCGCGACGTCCTCGGCACCCTGCTGAGGCGGGAGGGCTACGAGGTCACCGCGGCCGCCTCCGCCGGCGAGGCGGTGGCCCTGTTCGAAGCAGAGCCCCACGACGTCGTTCTGCTCGACCTGATGCTGCCCGACCGGCCCGGGCTCGACGTCCTTCGCGACATCCTCCGGCGCGATCCCGACGCCGTGGTCGTGATGGTGACCGCGTACTCCTCGATCGAGGGCGCCATCGAGGCCATGCGCCTGGGCGCCTTCCACTACATCCCCAAGCCCTTCCAGAACGAGGAAGTGCTGCTCACCCTGCGCAAGGGCTCCGAGGCGCGGCGCCTGACCGAGGAGAACCGGCGCCTGCGCGAGGAGCTCTCTCTGCG
>JANMPW010000530.1:0-3141 GCA_031370065.1 Acidobacteriota bacterium | reverse complement strand
CGACCTCGGTGCGGGCGTTGGTGGTGTCGCGAAATCGCTCCACCAGCGCCTGCTGCGTGGACAAGGCTTCGTCTGCGCGACGGCCCACGATCTCGTTTTCCCTGACGCCCAGCGCGGCGAGGGCTGCCGGGTTGATGTCGACGATGCGACCTCCATCGTCGACGACGAGCACGATGTCCTCCATCCGTTCCACCAGACGCTCCCGAGCCACCGGGACCACGGCAAGAAGTCCGTGGCGCAGCAGCGACCATCCGAAGGCGGCCCCGCTCAGGGCGAATGCGAAGGGTGCGGTCTGCACGCCCCGCAAAGGTCCGACGTTGGCCACGTACAGGATGCTTCCAAGAAACGGCGGAGCACAGGCGACCATCAGCGCGAGGCGCTGCCCTCGGAACACCCCGGACCTCCGGCGAAACCCTCTCACCAGGATGACGGTGCCGGCGACGCACAGCACATAGGCGTAGAGGGTAAAGATCCAGAACATCACGCCGTGATCGACATGCAGCAGCGTGAGGCCGCCCGACGGTCGCATGCTGGCCCCCGACCAGAGAAGAAACGAGAGGGGCGGGACCAGGGCAACGATCAGGGTGGCCAGTGGAATGACCGAGAGCACCAGGAACGTGGATAGGCGGAACCAGGAATCGAGGCGCGCCAGGCGGAAGGTCAGGGCAAGCCATGCAGCCGGAACGGCGGTCACGCCGAAATAAGCGACTCGTGCCCAGAAAAGCTTACCGCCGAGAGTGGGATCGACGAGCTCCAGCGAGTAGCCGAAGCACCAGATCGCGATTGCCATCATCAGCGTCATGAAGGTGCGACCTCCCCGCACCTTCCGGCGCGAGACGACGAGAACCCCGAGCGTGAGAACGCCGATGGTCACGGCAGCCAAAACCGTCGGCAGCAGAAGCCTCAGAGTCAGGACGCTCATCAGATGGGCCTCATGCAGCGGCTCGCGACCGGCGGCCAGTCACTCCGCTCCGGAGGCGAACGCGCAGTTCCAGTGATCAGGGAATGATTGATTGTCTCAGGGGAAGGAGGCCCGAGGCAACGGCGACTGCACACAGTCGCAGGCCGCGCCCGGACCGCAGATCGCGAAGCGGGGTCACGGCGGCAGCCTCAGATTTTTCTTTCCCGGATCGCCATCCTTCAATGCAGGCGAGCGGAAAGGCAACTCGCCCCAAACGAAACAAAGGCCTGGCCCCCTGATCTGCCCTCCGTAGTAGGCCCTTGCCCGGAAACGCTCCGGGGACCACGGCCCGGCTCGACGGCCTGTCTCAGCCACCAAGTGATAGTGGTACGCTACTTTCCTTCCCAGGCAGTTTGACGTGACGGTGCGGCGCCGGAGTGAAGTCGATGGCGATGAGCAAGGCGACTCAGGTGGTGATCGCTGTTTCGGTCCTTTTGTTTGCGATCGCTCCGCAGACCGCTGACGCCCAGAATGTGAGCTTCGGTTCCGGGTCGCTCATCATCCCGATGGATGTTGACTATCAGGATTCCGGGATGCTGAGGGCGTTCGGACTCCTCGACAAGCTGCTGCGCGCAAACGTGCCGGTGAACTGGTGCATCCTGCCGGGCAAAACCGTCGTCAATTCCGCGACAGGAAATCTCGGAGTCGATTTCACGGCCAGTGCGACCGACTTTCAACTCGGGACGATCATCAATGCGCATGGCTACCGAGGTGGCCCGTTCGTAATTGCCAGTGCGGATGCTGCGGCGGCTTCCCCGATCATTACGGCGTGGCAGGCAAGCTATCCATCCACCAAGGTCCATGTCGCCACACAGGCATTCACCGCGCCGGTAAGGCTGCTTCTCACCGCATCGCCGAGAATTGCGATTCTGGCAGACGGTAATCAGGCCATCCTGACCGGTTACCTGAACGCAGCGGGAATCCCCGACGAGTCGAATGCCGCATGGCCGGCGGCTAGCGTTGATTTGTTGACGCCGTTGCAGGTGGCCGGTGCCTCTCCATCGAATCCGGCCGACGGAGCGCTCTTCCGGACGTCCGGGCAGCCTGGCTTCTGCACGCTCGCGACGGGTCACTGGACCGTCACCGACACGAGCATCCCCAACGCCGTGCCGGAGATCCAGTCGTTCCTCCAGTTTCCGGTTCATCTCTTTGCTGAGTGCCAGGCAGTCAATGCCATCGAGGGGGAGCCGCCCACCGGGGCTCGAGGGAAGCTTCTGACCTCGGCAGGCTTCCAATTTACCGCCCCGTCCCAGCCAGCTACGGTCCAGTTTTCCGGTGTGGATCGACCGTTCGCGCAGATGGATGGAGCATTCGGCACCGTAGGAGGCAGTCAACCGGCTTACGCGCTCAAGACGGGGTCCACCTACTACGACACCAGCGCCGTGATGATGCGAGGGGCCAATGTCGCGACGGGCGTCCAGGATGTCTGGATGGGCGGTTACGTCAACGGGACCTGCTCCCTGACAAGCCTGGGCAACTGTACGAACCCCGGTCCCAAGGGCAAAGTGACCTATCTGGGCGGGCATTCGTACAACACCGCCACGCCGGTAAGCGTCAACCCTACGACTCAGGGAACCCGCCTCTTTCTCAATTCCCTCTTCGCCGGCAGCTGTGCGCACGCGGAGGGGCAGCCGGTCCTCGCGATCACGGCCTCAGCGCCGGCGACGACCACCAGCCCCACGGTCACCTTCACGTTGTCCTACAGCAACGCCGGCCCGGGACCGGGACTGGCGATCCAACTCGCGGATACGCTTCCAGCCAATGCGACCTATGTGTCGGCGACGGGCGGCGGCACCTTCGCCGGCGGGACAGTCTCGTGGAACCTGGGCGATCTCGCCTCTGGAGCGTCCGGAAACGTCAGCGTGACGGTGAACCTGACGACGACCGGGACCTATGCGAATCAAGCAACGGCCAGTTTCGCCATTGGCCTGACCAGCAAAACCGTAAGCAGCAATACGACACAGACGGTGTATCGATTGGCGACTGCAACCTCGCTCGGTTCTTCGGCCAACCCGACGGTGCAGGGACAGCCGGTGACATTCACCGCCACCGTCACCACCTCCAGCGGCTCGCCGACGGGAACGGTTACTTTCAAGGACGGGAATGCCACTCTGGGAACGGCTGCTCTCAGCGCAACGTCACCCTATCGGGCGACCTTCATGACGAGCGCGCTGACTGCC